>DBEWTR010000072.1:0-2510 GCA_048205775.1 Collinsella sp.
CATGGGCGACGCCTCGGGCGACGAAATGGTGTCGTTCATGATGATGGCGTCGACCTCGCCGTTTGCGAGCGCGTCAAAGAGAACGGAGCCTCCGTCATACTCCCTGTATGTGCAGACGATTCCCTCGTTGGCGAGCCACTGCTGGCCGACGATGGTTTGCATAACACCGGAGTTGTAACCGATGGTGAGACCCTGGAGTGCTTGAGGGTCACCCTTGGCCAGGTCGTCACGGTCGGGCCTGGCGTAGATGTAGTAGCGCTCGGTGCCCTCGGGGTTCGAGGAAAAGAGCAGCTTTTGGGCGCGTTCCTCGGAGTAGGAGATGTTGGGCATGAGGTCGATCTCGCCTGCCTCGAGCATGTCCATAAGCTCGGTGAAGGTGCCGGAGACGTATTCGTACCGCCAGCCGGGCGTGTAGTACGACAGGGTCTGGAGGTACTCGTAACCCCATCCCGAGAGACGCTCGCCGGGGGTGCCGTTCTGGAAGCCCTCGTTGTTGACGAGCCAGCCGACGCGGACCGTCTTGACTGGCTGACTAGAGTCATCGGCAAAAGCCTGGACAGGCGCGATGGAACTCAGTGCGGCAAGCGCGGCAAGCACAATGGCCAGGGCGCGACATATAACTGAACGAAGGACAGTGGCAGCTCTCACATGCAATCCTAACGAATCGAGACAATACCGCATAAGGATACCAGCTCAGCCTGCCCAGTCGGCAGCTGTACCGCTAAACGCTCCCGCCCGGCAGTTGGGGACAGTCCCTTTCTGCCGGCACAAAAGGAACGTCCCTAGCTGCCGGTTGTGGGACAATACCGAGCGAACGTGATTGGGCGTCTGGGAAAAGGGGTCGCGATGAACAGGTTGAGGACGCTTGCCGACGTACTGCGACAGGCTGGCTTTGCACGCATCACGGGTCTGTTTCTTATCTTTTACCTGCTGTGCTCGACGGCTGTCTGGCTGTCCGAGCCCACGACCCTCACGTTTGGCGATGGTCTCTGGTTTAGCTTTGAGACGGTCTCGACGATCGGCTTTGGTGACATTCCGGCCGAGACACCGGTTGCCCGCGCCATTACCGTCATTCTGAGCGTCATCAGCATCTTCTACATCGCCATGCTCACGGGCGTGGCGGTGAACTACTGCAATACGCTTATCAAGATGTGCCAAAAGGACACCATGGCGCGCTTTATGGATGATCTGGAGCATTTGGAAGAGCTCGATCGCGACCAGCTCGCCGATCTGTCGCGCCGTGTGCGCGAGTATCGTCGACGCCAGCGCTAAGACGAACGTCGTGCGCCACAACAAGGGGGACCAAACATGAACATCACCGTCTACCTGGGCGCGAGCGTCGGCAACGACCCGGCGTTTCTGCCCGCAGTGCAGGAGCTGGGCAATTGGATTGGCGCCAACGGACACGCGCTCGTATACGGCGGGTCCAAATCGGGACTGATGGGCGCGCTCGCCGATAGCGTACTCGAGGCAGGCGGACATGTGACGGGTGTGGAGCCGAGCTTTTTTATCGAGGCAGAGTTTCAACACGACGGAATCGACGACCTTATCGTGACGAGCGACATGGCCGAGCGCAAAGCCAAGATGATCGAGCTCGGCGATGCGTTCATCGCATTTCCGGGCGGCACGGGCACGCTCGAGGAGATTGCCGAGGTTATGTCCGCGGTGTCGTTGGGGCACCTGAGCTCTCCGTGCATCCTGTATAACCTGGACGGTTACTACAACGACCTCAAGGCGTTGCTCGGGCACATGATTGATAAGGGGCTTTCGAGCCCGAGGCGCCAGCACGGCATCTACTTTGCCGACGATTTGCGCGAGATTGCCTCGATTATCAACGGATAAGTCTTGAGCCTGCCCCACTATGGCTCCCAATGGTGCCGTTTGCGGCGCAGGTGGTTGGCTCGTTCGGGCAACGCTCGCTCTACAATAAAACGTATCTATGTCGACTTTGACCGCGGGAGGACCCGATGGATAACCTTGCCAAACCCACAAACCGCGCGCTGTTTTTAGTTAGCGTTGCCGTGACCGGTGCGTTCGCAGGTGCCGCAGTCTGGCTGTTCTTCTTTGCGATGGAGCACGGCATCGACTATCTATGGACCGAGATTCCACACGCGCTGGGCGTCGCTTCGCCCGAGCTTGCCAGCGGCCCGTTTGGCTTTCTGCCATACCCGTTTTTCGTCTGCCTGCTGGGCGGCCTGCTGATCGGTCTGTACGAAAAGACGACGGGCACCAAGACCGATGACCTCAACCAGGTGATGGCCAAGGTAAAGCGCGATGGGCGCTACCCGTACGACAACCTGGGCAAGCTTTCGCTCGCGGCATTGCTGCCGCTGCTGTTTGGCGGAAGCATTGGACCGGAGGCCGGCCTGACCGGCGTTATCGCCGGTCTGTGCAGCTGGGTCGGCGACCGCATGCGTCGCTTTGGCGCCGAGTTTAGGGAGCTCACGTTGCTGGGCACCCAGGCTGCCCTGACGGCGCTCTTTACCGCGCCCGTCTTTGGCTTTGTGGCG
>DBEWTR010000075.1:0-4051 GCA_048205775.1 Collinsella sp.
AATACTTTTTTCTCGAACCCGGCGGGGAAAAAGGTCCTTTAACTGGTGTGCGCGCGGGCGTCTTTTGTGCGCCCGCGCGCACCATTTCTTCGTATTTTCGACGTTAGCCGGTATGGCCCAGAGATTACAGCGTGCCGTAGATGCGGTCGCCGGCGTCGCCCAGGCCGGGAACGATGTAGGCAGCTTCGTTGAGATGGTCGTCGATGGCGCAGGTATAGATATGCACATCGGGGTCCTTCTCAGTCAGCGACTTGAGGCCCTCGGGCGCGGCGACGATGCACAGCATGCGAATATCCTTGACACCGCGCTCGCGCAGGTAGCTGATGGCCATCTCGGCCGAACCGCCCGTGGCGAGCATGGGGTCGACAACCAGGCAGATGCGCTGGTCGATATCCTTGGGCATCTTGCAGTAATACTCATGCGGCTCGTGGGTGACCTCGTCGCGCTCCATACCGATGTGGCCCACGCGAGCGGAGGGTACCAAGTCGAGGATGCCATCGACCATGCCAAGGCCTGCACGCAGGATGGGAACGATGGCGAGCTTTTTGCCGGCAAGCTGCTTAAACGTTGCGGTGGTGATGGGGGTCTCGACTTCGACGTCTTCCATGGGCAGGTCGCGCATGGCCTCGTAGCCGTCAAAAAGTGCGAGCTCGCGCACGAGCTGGCGGAACTGGTTGGTGCCGGTGTTTTTGTCGCGCAGGATCGACAGCTTGTGCTGGACGAGCGGGTGATCGACAAGCGTCACACGGGACGCATCGTAGGTGACGGTCATGGGTTGATTGCCCCTTTCGTTGCGGCCGCAAAACGGCCTTGCTGACAAGGCGCGCAGCAATGTTGCCGCCGCACGCCATGCATAAGTTTAGCGGTTTGTTGTATCGAGCAGCCCATCGCAGCCCTACTGTGCGGTACTGAGCGAGCGCTTGACTGCATCACGCCAGCCCGCAAGGTTTTGCTCGCGACGCTCGGCGGACATATGGGGAAGAAAGGTCCTAACGATCTGGGCATTTTGCTCCAGCTCTTCAAGGTCTTCCCAATAGCCGACGGCAAGCCCCGCCAAGTACGCGGCACCGATTGCCGTGGTCTCCACCGTCTCGCATTGCAGCACGGGGATATCCAGCAGGTCGGCCTGGAATTGCATGATGAACTCGTTGCGTGAGGCGCCGCCATCGACGGACAGGCGCTCAATCGAAAGTCCCACGTCCTGCTCCATGGCGCGCAGCACGTCATAACTCTGGTAGGCCATGGACTCGCAGGCCGCACGCACAATGGTCGCGCGACTCGAGGCACCGGTCAGGCCGCACACGATACCGCGGGCACGCGGGTCCCACCAGGGAGCGCCCAGGCCAGCGAAGGCGGGGACGAAGTAGCAGCCCTCGTTGTCGTTGATCGAAGCGGCGAGTTGCGCGGACTCGCTCACACTCGAGATGATGCCCATGTTGTTGCGCAGCCAGTTCATGGTTGAGTCGGCGGCAAAGATAGAACCCTCGAGCGCATAGCTGATCTTGCCGTCCGCGGCGATACCGATCGTGGAGACCAGACCGTTCTTGGATTCGACGACCTCGTCGCCGGTGTTCATGAGCATAAAGCAACCCGTGCCATAGGTGTTTTTGGTCTGGCCAGGATGGAAGCAGCAGTGGCCGAACAGCGACGCCTGCTGATCGCCCGCCACGCCCATGATGGGCGGCATGTTGGTCATGATGTCGCTCGCGACGCGGCCGTAGTCGCCCGAGCTCCAGCGAACCTCGGGCATCATGGAACGTGGAACGTCAAAGAGCGCCAGCAGGTCGTCGTCCCAATCGAGCGTATGGATATTAAAGAGTGCCGTGCGGCTGGCATTGGTGTAGTCGGTGGCAAAGACCTGGCCGCCGGTGAGGTTGTAGATGAGCCAGGTGTCGATGGTGCCAAACATGAGGTCGCCCGCCGCCGCGCTCTCGCGTGCGCCGTCGACGTTGTCGAGAATCCACTGCACCTTGGAGGCCGAGAAATACGGGTCAAGCGTAAGTCCCGTGCGGGAGCGCACCAGCTCCTCGCAACCCTGTTCAACCAACGCGTCGATCGCCGGCGCGGTACGACGGCACTGCCATACGATGGCGTTATAGATGGGCTGGCCGCTCACGCGGTCCCAGACCACCGTGGTCTCGCGCTGGTTGGAGATGCCGATGGCGGCGATGCGATCGGAATGGATGCCGCTCTTAAACTGAACCTCCATCATCACGCCGATCTGGCTGGCAAGCACCTCCGTGGGATCCTGCTCCACCCAGCCGGGGCGCGGGAAGCTGGTTTTGACGCTACGACGCGCCTGGGCAACGATGCAGCCGTATTCGTCGACAATGGCCGCGAGTACCGAGGTAGTGCCGCAGTCGAGCGCCATGATGTAGGAACCGCCAAAGTTAAACGAGGCATCTTCCATGCCCAGGCTGCCCAGATTCAACGACATCGCTTACACCCTTCTATTGCATCGGGTCGGACAGGACCCGCTCGATCTCTGATGCGGGAAGTGCGCCTTGGCGCAGGATCTGGAGCCCGCCGTGCTGGAACGACACGATGGTCGAGGCGTCGCGACACGGGGTCTCACCGGCGTCGACGGCAACATCGACCCCCTCCAGGATGCGACCCTCGACGGCGGCAAAGCTTGCCGGCGAAGGCGCGCCGTGCGTGTTGGCGCTCGTGCAGGCAAGGGGACTGCCGCAGGCGCGGATGAGCGCTTGGACCACGGGAGAGGCCGAAGCGCGCAGGGCCACGGTGTCGTCGGCAGCGCGCATAAAGGTCGGCACGCAGGGGGCTGCCTTGACCACGATAGTCAGGGCTCCCGGCCAGCATCGTCGCGCGAGTACGCGGGCATCTTCCGGGATATCCACGCCATAGCGGTCGAGTGCTTCGACGCCATCGACCAGCCAAGCGACGGTTTGCGTGAGCTCACGTTGCTTGAGAGTGAAGATACGGCGATAGCCGGTGCCGAGCGCAGGAACTGCGGCGCCATTGACGGCAGCCTGCGGATCGCGCGGCCACGATGGGAATTCGCTTGTATCTTGGGGCACGGCGTCCGAGAAGGCGTTGACTGCCACGGCAACACCGTAGACGGTCTCGGTCGGAATCAAGGCCAGGCCGCCGCGGCCGAGCACCTCGGCCGTGCGCTCGACGGCAAGCCGATGCGGCTCGCGCGTTCCCTCGTATACCCGATAGACCGTCTGCATGTGTATGCCAGCCCCTTACGCTCCGGTGCAAGTTTGTTTACTGTGGGGCATTCTCGCACGAAACATTCAACCTATTTGCCCAGAGCGCATGTTGGTTTGGTGAGCGGCTCTAGTAGTCGGTGAAAGTGAGGGGGTTAATTGAAGATTTTTAGCGCGCAAGCGTAACGGTACGATCGGGAAACTCGATGCTTGCAACCAGTTTTCCGCCGAGGCTCTCTGCGTACCTGCTCAGCGTGTCGAGCCTCATCGAACCCAACTCCCCACGCTCGAGCTCGGATACACGTTTTTGAGAAACGCCCATCGACTGGGCGACCGACGCCTGTGTTAGATCTTTTAACCTGCGAATCTGAGCAAGCTTATAGGCTTCGATACGATCGCGAGTCCTCTCCTGCTCGGCGGTAATGGAGTCGCGTGTTATCCCGCGAGATTCCATATACTCATGCAGTTCCATCTCGATCGAGCCTCCTTACGTGGCGACGGTATATTTGCTCGGCCCTTGGAATGTTGATCGCATACCAACCGTTCCATTTTGCCCTTGACGATCCCGCTCGCGACTTATCACCCGCCAATAGCAATACCGCCTGGCGCTTGGGGTCAAAGGCGAAGAGGATGCGAATCACCTGCCCACCACACGACGTCACTCTCAGCTCCTTTAAATGATGAAGCTTCGAGCCCTTTACGCGGTCAACCAGCGGACGACCAAGGCTGGGACCTTCCTTCTCGAGCACCAAAAGGTCTGCATAAATCTGCTTCAGCGTAGCTTCATCCTGCTCATCAAGCCAAGGTTCAATGTAATCAAGCACGATACGGTACCGATGCAGCTGATTTGACATACCTTTCTCCTTCTATAGTAGAAG
>DBEWTR010000082.1:0-2439 GCA_048205775.1 Collinsella sp.
TTTTGTGGTTTTTCTCAATACCGCTATTGGCGTCATTCAATCCATGCGGTCCAAGAAGATGGTCGATAAGCTCACGCTGCTGACCTCCAAGAAGGCCATCGCAGTGCGCGACGGCGCCGAGGTGGAGCTCGACCTGGACCAGATCGTGCTCGACGACATCATCCGCCTGGGGCGCGGCGACCAGATTCCCGCCGACGCCGTGGTGGTTTCGGGCGAGGCGCTCGTGAACGAGAGCTTGCTGACGGGCGAGAGCGACCTTATCAAGAAACAGCCAGGTTCCGAGCTCATGAGCGGCAGCTTTATCGACTCGGGCCTGCTGCGCGCCCGCGTGATCCATGTCGGCGCCGACAACTACGTGGGCAAAATTAATAACGAGGCTAAGTACGTCAAAAAGGTCAATTCCGAGATCATGAACGCGCTCAACGCCATCGTGCGCTTTGCGCGCATCATCATGATCCCGCTCGGTTTGGCGTTGTTTGCCTCGAGTGTGAGCGAGCTGTGGGATGCCGCGGGAACCCCGGGCGATAGCGCGCTTTCGTGGTGCTTCTCCGAGCTGTTGGCCGGTCGTGTGCCTTCTTCGTCGCTGCTGTCCACGGTGGGCGCCCTGCTGGGCATGATTCCGCAGGGCCTGGTGCTGCTGACTTCGTCGGTGCTCGCCATCGCCACGGTTCGCCTGGCCCGCCGCAAGGTGCTGGCGCAGCAGCTCTACTGCATCGAGACGCTCGCGCGCGTCGACGTGCTGTGCCTGGACAAGACGGGCACCATCACGTCGGGCCGCATGGAGGTTGAGGGCACGTATCCGCTGCCGGTTGAGGGCGTGAGCCTAGGCGCCGGCTCGGAGGAGGCGGCTGTTCCCGTCGATACCACATTGCTCGATTTTGCGCTGGCTAACGTGGCACGTGCGACTTCGGCCGATGCCAACGAGACCTGCCAGGCGCTGCTCAACTATTACGCCGATCGGCCGGTCGAGGTGTCTGAGCCGCTGTCGGTCATTCCATTCTCATCGTCTAAAAAATGGAGTGGTGCTTCGTTTGCGCAGGGCTCTTATGTGATGGGCGCCGCGCAGTTTGTGCTTTCTAATCGTGCGTTTGCTCAGGTCGAGAACCGTGTCGCCGAGCTTGCCGATACCTGCCGCGTGCTCGTGGTGGCGCGCGTTGACGGCTTTACGCCCGATGGCGATATGGTGGGCGAGGCCGAGCCCGTGGGCTTTGTGACCATCCGCGACGAGATTCGTACCTCGGCGGCCGAGACCATCGGCTACTTTAACGAGCAGGGCGTGACCCTCAACGTGATCAGTGGCGACGACCCGCGTACGGTGTCGTCGATCGCGCGCGTGGTGGGCGTGCCGGGGGCGGACGCTTATGTGGACGCCACGACGCTCGATACGCCGGCCAAGCTCGATGCCGCAGTGGACCGCTACCATGTCTTTGGTCGTGTGACCCCGCAGCAGAAGCGCGAGCTCGTGCAGGCGCTCAAGCGCCGCGAGCACACCGTGGCCATGACGGGCGACGGCGTCAACGACGTGCTGGCGCTCAAGGAGGCCGACTGCTCCGTTGCCATGGCGGCCGGCTCCGATGCCGCGCGCAACGTGGCCGAGATCGTACTCGTTGACAACGACTTTGCCTCGATGCCCGCCGTGGTGGCCGAGGGCCGTCGCTCCATCAACAACCTGCAGCGTTCGGCCTCGCTGTTCCTGACCAAGACGCTGTTCTCGATGGGCCTAGCGGCGCTGTGCATTGCGCTGCCGCCGTATCCCTTCGAGCCCATCCAGATGACGCTCATCAACTTCTTCTGCATCGGCGCGCCGGGCTTTGTGTTGGGCCTGGAGCCCAACAATGCTCGCGTGAAGGGGTCGTTCCTGACAAACGTGCTCAAGCGGGCACTGCCGGCGTCGATTGCGGTCATTTTGGCCGCGGCACTCGATATCTTTGTGGCGCGCGTGTTTGGCTTTAGCCAGCTCACGCTGTCCACGATGTGCCTGCTTACGTCGTGCGCGGCGAGCGTCAGCCTGATTTGGCGCATCTCGCAGCCGCTCACGCCCTTACGTGTGGTGCTCTTTGTGTTTGTAGTCGCCGGCATCCTGGTGGGCGTTATCGGATTCCCAGAGCTGCTGTCTATTGCCAACCTGTCGATGGGCCAGATGGTTATCTTGGCTGTCATCGTGGTCTTTACCTGCTCGGTGTTCTTTAAGCTCGCCACGATGATGGATTCGCTCAAGCCGCGTCGTCGTCATGCTGCAACTGGTTTTGGCCGCGGTGTGCGCGTCCACCTGGGTCGCGGTGGCGGCAAGGTGAGCTCGACGGGTTCGACGGCCGAGCGTTTTGCCAAGCGCTTCGCCGCCGACATGGCGCAGCGCCGTGAAGATCGCACCGCTCGCGAGGCCGAGGCCCGCGCACTCGAGGGCGTGGCCCAGGCCCAGCCCAAGAAAAAGAAGAATAC
>DBEWTR010000098.1:0-2352 GCA_048205775.1 Collinsella sp.
GCCTTGGGCGATATCCACACCACCACGCGATCGGCAGCAGGTGCCACTACAAGGTCCACGTCCTCGTCAACGGGAAACCGGTAGCCCTCAGGCTGGCCCTCCATCGCACGAGCGGTCCCCTTGGCCAACCGCTCAAAACCCTCGATCCCATAGGAAAGCCCATGAGCGGTCGCAGCAGCCTGAGCCCCGTCCTCAGCGTCCCCAGCAAACGCAAATCCCGGCACCCAGCAAAGCGCGAAGGTCAAAGCACAGGCGACAAGCATGCGGACTCTATTAAGCACGAAAAGCTCCAAGCGAATACAAGGACGGAGTGAAACACAAAACGATGGAATTATCGCGCCAAGCCGCACTACGCGGAAAGCTCAAAGCCGTACTTGGCCCAAATCTTCTGAGCCTTCTTGTTGGTCAGACAGAAGTCGATGAACGCCTTGGCTTCGTCGGCGTGCTCGGAGCTCTCGGCAACGGCACCCGGATACACGATGGGCTTGTGCGAATCCTCGGGGCACACGAAGGCCTCCTCGATGCCGTCGTAGCGGAAGATATCGGAGCTGTAGACAAAACCGGCCACGCAGTCGCCCGTAGAGACGTAGGCGGCAGCGGTGCCGACCTTATCGGCCAGGGCCACCTTGTCGGCGAGTTCGGGCGCATACTCGCCGTCGTCACCCTCGGTGCCGGTGTAGAGGCCCACGGAGGCCAGGGCCTGGTTGGCATACTTGCCGGCGGGAACAGTCTTAGCGTCGCCAATGGCGATCTTGCCGTCCAGATTCGCGACGTCGGCGATGGCCTCGACCTTGGTGTCGGAGCCCTCGGCGCGAATGATCACGAGGTCGTTGACGAACATGTCCTCACGCGTATCGACGTCGACGAGCTCGGCGGTCTCAGCGTCATCCATGGTGCCCTTGGAAGCGGTGATGAGCACGTCGACGGCGGCACCGGCGCGCATCTGCTCGACAAGGTCGCCGGAGGCCTTAAACTGCGTGTCGGCAAAGGTGGTGCCGGTCTGGTCGGTGTAGAGCTCTTGGACCTCGGGCAAAGCCTTCTCGAGCGAGTTGGCAGCAAAGACTTGCAGCTCGACAGCTTTCTTAGAAGACGCCTCAGCAGAACCGGCATCGGATCCGGCCGGCTCGGACGTATTGCTGCCCGAGCAGCCAGCAAGACCAAGGCCGGCAGCGGCGACAGCAGAAAGCGAGACGAATCCGCGGCGAGAAACCATATCGAACATATTCAACCCTTTCGGACCTTGTGCCCGGGTACCCCACCGCGGGCTTTAATCTGCAATCAGATTATACTTCTGCGCGAATAATGATAGTGAGAAATTATTCTCACCAGAGAATATAGTTTCGAGTTAGCGTGCACCTCGGCGTCGATTCGGCGGAAAACAAAAGCGGAGCGACCGATAAGGTCGCCCCACCGCAGGTAAATAGCTTAGTTGGTATGTCCGCCGCCCGCTGTCATCTGAGCCGCGTGCTCCAGCTGGTCCGCTATGGCCTCCCAGCTTTCGCGGGCGGCCTTCGTGGAACCGGGAAAGTTTACGACAAGTGTATGACCTCGTTGCATGCAAATAGCACGCGAGAGCATAGCGCGGCGCGTCTTGGTCATCGAGTACGCACGAATTGCCTCTGCAATACCCGGCACATCGCGGTCGCAGACGGCACGCGTCGCCTCGGGCGTCACATCGCGCATCGAAAGCCCCGTGCCGCCGCAGGTGAGCACGACATTGGCGTGGCACTCATCGGCGGCTTCCACAATGGCATCACCAATCTCGCTGACGTCATCGCGCACGACCACATGTGAGGCGACCGTCCAGCCCTGCGCCTCGATAAGTTCCTCGAGTGCGGCTCCAGCCTCGTCCTGGGCAAGATCGCGCGTATCCGAGCACGTCACAATCGAAATCTTCAACTCCATAGCGATCCTCCTATAGCACCGTTCCCTCAGGCAGGTCGACACGCACGACGTCCACGACATCTCCCGCCTTGAGCTCGCACGGTCCTTCGTCAATACGCAGCAGGCAGTTGGCCCGCTGCATCGTGCCGAGCAGCGCCGAATTCTGCGTCTTGGCCTCGGTCACCAACAGCTCACCGGTCTCGGGGTCGCGCAAAACCGTGGCGCGATCGAAGAAGCGTCGGTCCTGGCGCTTCTTCACACCGTGGGTAAGAACCGCTCGCTGCACGGGGCGCGCCCCCTCGGCAAAACCACGCATCTTGCGAATCGCCGGGCGCGCGAGCATCTCAAAGCCCACATACGCCGCGGCCGGATTGCCTGAAAGCCCCAGGTAGGGCTTACCCCCGAGCAAGCCAAACGTGATGGCCTTGCCCGGACGCATCGAAATGCGGTCAAACAGCACCTCGCCCT
>DBEWTR010000106.1:0-3307 GCA_048205775.1 Collinsella sp.
TGAGCAGGACTGTAGAGCAGCAACCTTAATATGTCTCAGGCCCGCCCCCTCCGCCGCACACTGGGAACGTGCCACGCACTTTACCTGCGTAAACAATGTGAGTGAAATATGAATCTCGATGGATACGCCCGCAGCCGTGTATACTAAACAGCTGTGTGAAACCAGGGGAGTATTCTGGCTGGACAAAATGCCTGCTTAATAGGGTTGTCAGGTAGTCCGGACGCAATACAAGGCTGGGGAGCACGTCGTGTAAGTAGTGGTCCTCTAGGGGCGTACGCTCGGTGGTGTACGCATTGTCCCAAGACCACGCGAGAGTTGGGATCATATCTTGATCAGCATGATTCTCGGCCGCAAGATTGGCATGACCCAGGTTTGGGACGAGGACGACAACGTCGTTCCCGTCACGGTCATCCAGGCTGGCCCCTGCGCTGTCTCGCAGGTTAAAACTCAGGCAACCGACGGCTATGATGCCGTCCAGATCGGCTTCGGCGACATCAAGGCCAAGAACGTGAACAAGCCCATGGCTGGTCACTTCGCCAAGGCTGGCGTCGAGCCTGTCCGCTTCCTTCGTGAGGTCCGCGTCGAGAACGGCGAGGAGCACAAGGTCGGCGAGGTCGTCACCGTCGCTGATTTCGCTGATGTCGAGAAGGTCGACGTCATCGGTACCTCCAAGGGTAAGGGCTTCCAGGGTCGCATCAAGCGCTGGGGTCAGCGCCGCGGTCCTATGACGCATGGTTCTCACTTCCAGCGTCACCCCGGTTCTATCGGTCAGTGCGCCTATCCTGCGCGCGTCCTCAAGGGCGTCAAGATGGCCGGTCACATGGGTAACGAGCGCGTTACCGTCAAGAACCTTTCCGTTGTCCGCATCGATGCCGAGCAGAACCTCATCTTGGTCAAGGGCGCTGTCCCGGGTGCCAAGAATGGTCTCGTCGCCATCCGTATGGCCTAAGGGCCCAGCCCATTTAGCCCAGCGTCATACCAAGGAGAACACTTAAATGGCAAAGTTTGAAGTAAAGAACAGCGAGGGCAAGAAGGTCGCCGAGGCCGAGCTCGCCGCTGAGGTGTACGGCATCGAGCCGAACATCCACGTTATGCACCACATCGTCAAGTGCCAGATGGCCTCTTGGCGTCAGGGCACCCAGTCTGCTAAGGGTCGCTCTGAGGTTTCCGGTGGCGGCAAGAAGCCTTGGCGTCAGAAGGGCACCGGCCGTGCCCGCCAGGGTTCCATCCGTGCTGCCCAGTGGCGTCACGGTGGCGTTGTCTTCGCCCCCAAGCCCCGTTCCTACGCTAAGCGTATGAACAACAAGGAGGTCAAGCTGGCTATGCGCTCCGCGCTGTCCGCCAAGCTGGCCGATGGCGAGCTCGTGCTCGTCGACGACTACGGCTTCGAGAAGCCTTCCACCAAGGCTGCCGTCGCCATGCTCAAGGCCCTCGGTCTTGAGGGCAAGCGTCTGACCATCATCGTTCGCGATGAGGACGTCAACGCCTACCTGTCGTTCCGCAACATTCCCAAGACGTTCATCATCACCGCTGACGAGGCCAACACCTACGATCTCGTCAACAACAACGCTGTGCTGATGCCCGCCGACATCGCCGCTCACTTCGGGGAGGTGCTTGCATAAATGACCGCCCACGAGATCATCATCCGTCCGATCGTGTCCGAGCGTTCCTTCTCCGGCATGGAGCTGAACAAGTACACGTTCGAGGTCGCCAAGGATGCTAACAAGTATCAGATCAAGGACGCTGTCGAGGAGATCTTCGGCGTCAAGGTCGTTCGCGTGAACACCCTGACGGTCAAGCCCAAGACCAAGCGCGTGCGCTATGTCGCCGGCAAGACCCGTTCTTGGAAGAAGGCCATCGTCACGCTGGCCGAGGGCGACACCATCGAGGTCTTTGGCAACCAGGCCTAAGACTCGCTGCTGTTGAGTGAGCTCATGCCTCCCAAATAGGGGAGGCGGGAGCTCAAGGTTTTGGGCGTATAAAATGGACACGCCCGGAACCGTGTATACGTCCGGTGTCATCGCACCCGAGGCAGAACCTCGAATCCCTGTCTGCGATGGCTAACGGATTCCTATTGAAAGGGATTGTAATGGCTGTAAAGCACCTTAAGCCGACCTCCGCTGGTAGGCGTTGGCAGACGATCTCCGACTTCTCCGAGATCACCTGCACCAAGCCCGAGAAGTCTCTTCTCGAGCCCCTGCCCAAGAAGGCCGGTCGTAACAACAACGGCCGCATCACCACCCGCCACCAGGGCGGCGGCGTGAAGCGTCGTTACCGCGTGATCGACTTCAAGCGCAACAAGGACGGCGTGCCCGCCAAGGTTGCCACGATCGAGTACGATCCGAACCGTTCCGCTCGCATCGCTCTGCTGCACTACGCTGACGGTGAGAAGCGCTACATCCTGGCCCCCAAGGGCCTCGAGGTCGGTCAGACCATCATGTCCGGTTCTGACGCCGACATCAAGCCGGGCAACGCTCTGCCCCTCGCCGACATCCCCGTCGGTACGCTCATCCACGCCGTCGAGTTCCAGCCGGGCAAGGGCGCTGCTATCGCCCGTTCCGCCGGTAACTCCTGCCAGCTGATGGGTAAGGAGGGCAAGTACGCTATCGTCCGTATGCCTTCCTCCGAGATGCGCCGCATCCTCGTTACCTGCCGCGCCACCGTCGGTGAGGTCGGCAACGCCGATCACTCCAACATCGTCATCGGCAAGGCCGGCCGTAAGCGTCACATGAACGTGCGCCCGACCGTCCGCGGTACCGTCATGAACCCTGTCGACCACCCGCACGGCGGTGGCGAGGGCAAGAACCACACCTCTGGTCGTCCCTCCGTTACCCCCTGGGGTAAGCCGACGAAGGGCCTTCGTACGCGCAAGAAGAAGAAGGTCTCGAACCAGCACATCATTCGTCGCCGTAAGAAGTAATTTCGGATACCGAGTTTTAGGAGAAAGCACTTATGAGCAGAAGTCTCAAAAAGGGCCCGTTCGTGGAGACTCGCCTTCTCTCGCGTATCACCGCGATGAACGAGGCTGGCAAGAAGGACGTCGTGAAGACCTGGTCCCGCGCGTCCACCATCTTCCCCGAGATGGTTGGTCACACCATCGCCGTCCACGACGGCCGCAAGCATGTGCCCGTGTATGTTACCGAGTCCATGGTTGGTCACAAGCTCGGCGAGTTCGCGCCGACTCGTACGTTCCGTGGCCACAAGGCCAAATAGGGGGTTAACCGTAAATGGCAACTAAGTCTATTGAAACTGAGGCCACCGAGGTTCGCGCCGTCGCTAAGTACGTGCGTGTTTCCCCCAGCAAGGC
>DBEWTR010000131.1:0-6887 GCA_048205775.1 Collinsella sp.
TCTGAGAGGGGATCGCATGATTTCGTTTGATTACAAGCCTCAGGGCGTGTGTGCTCGCAATATTCACCTTGACCTTTCCGATGACGGCAACAAGGTGGTGGGCGTTGAGTTTACCGGCGGCTGCGACGGCAATCTCAAGGCTATCTCCAAGCTGGTCGAGGGCGCTCCCGCCGATCGCGTAATCGAGGTTCTCGCCGGTAATACCTGCGGTATGAAAAAGACCTCCTGCGCCGACCAGCTTACGCGCGCTATCGAGGCCGCTCGCGCCGAGATCGCCTAATGGGTATCGCCGATCACATCAAGAACGGAATATCGCGTCGCGGCTTTGTACTCGGTGGGGCTGCCGCGGGCGCTGCCACGGTGCTTGCCGGATGCTCGAAAAAAACGGGTACCAGCGATGATGTCGCCGGCGAGCCGCAGGTTATCAAGGACGATTCCAAAATCATCTCGATTACGGATGAGTATGAGGCTGTCGACATCGATCTTGAGCCGGCGTCATCGTGGACGCTGCCTCTGGGTACGCTGCTGTACTACTGCGACGGCGATTACGCCGCGGCGATGATGGCGCCCGCATCGGCACTGCACGCCAACACACTCGGCGTGCTCAACCTGGGCGATGGCTCGCTTACCACATTAATCGAGGATCCTATCGAGGGCACGGGATACGCATTCTACGATGTCCGTGCCGGCGACGGCGTATTCGCGTGGGTTGAGATGAACTTTGCCAATTCATCGTGGAAGCTCTACGCTCAAAATCTGTCGGGCGCTTCGCTCTCTGGCGACGTGGTTGAGCTCGATCGAGGTGGCAAGGACTATGATCCGCCCCTGTTCACGGCGTTCGGGTCATCAGTCATCTGGTATAAAATGCCTTCGGCAGGCGGCAATAAAACGAGTAGTGATTCGTTTTGCTATCGTCGCTCGCTTGATGAATCCAAGGCCGAGGTAATTTGGAAATCGACGGGCCGCTTTGCATCGGCCCCGCGCGCGAGCGACGGCATTTTGACCATCTCGCCGCGTGTCCGCAACGACGAGGGCGTCTACTACGGCATAACGGCAATCGATCTGACCGACGGCAACAACACCAAACGTGCCCAGCTAGTTCTTCCCTCGTCAGTCTCGCCTTTCGAGGCCGTATATATGGGCGATACCTTCGTGTTTTCTATCGAGGCGACCTATAGTGGCGTGGGCAGCCTGGGCAACATGGGCACGTATATCGGTAATGAGGGAGGGCCGTATCTCTTCCTGTCCCGCGAGCCGCTTGCATGTGCGGCTGGCAAGAAGAATAAATACCTTGTTAAGGTACAGGCGTCGCATTTCCTGATCGACACCTCTGCCAAGACCTATGGCTCGCTGCTGTCGTCCGACCGCGCTTTGGAGTATGGCGATTATCCAGCTACGGCGGGAAAGTCGGACTCATTCCTTACGTACGCCACGGTGCGCAACAGCCAGGGTATACCAGAGACGGTCACTGCACGCCTATTCTCTCTTTAAGCTTAGAGGGGTTAAAAAGGCGCCAACAGGGGAATAAACGCGTTGTAATTGTGAGTACCGCCCGCCGAGCTGCCGCGTCATAGCGGCATCCGGCGGGCTCAGGTGCGTTAAAATGGGCTTGTTCTTAGCTAATTGAGACAGGGGGGCCGTGTTATGGCTTCAGATGCAAAAAAGATTCTGCTGGTCGAGGATGAGAAGGCAATCCGTGACGCCGTCGCTGCCTATCTCGAGCGCGAAGGCTACTGGGTTGTGGGCGTCGGCGACGGTCAGTCCGCGATCGAGGAGTTCGAGAAGCATCAGTTCGACCTGGTCGTGCTCGACCTTATGCTCCCCAAGATTCCCGGCGAGCGCGTTTGCCGCACCATTCGCGATACCTCGGATGTCCCCATCATCATGCTGACGGCTAAGGGCGAGATCGAGGACCGTATTATCGGTCTTGAGCTCGGCGCCGATGACTATCTGATTAAGCCGTTCTCGCCGCGCGAGCTCGTCGCCCGCGTTCGTGCTCTGTTCCGCCGTGCCCATCAGGCCGACGAGCCCGCCGTCGAGGTGCTCGACTTCGGCGATCTGGTCATCGATATCTCGGGCCACAAGATCTTGGTCGAGGGCAAGGAAGTCGATCTGACGGCTTCCGAGTTCAAGCTGCTCACCACGCTTGCCCGCCATCCCGGCCGTGTGTATAACCGCATGGAGCTGGTCGAGAAAGTGCTCGGGTATGACTTTGAGGGCTATGAGCGCACCATCGATAGCCACGTGAAGAATCTTCGCGCCAAGCTGGGCGATGATCCCAAGAAGCCCAAGTGGCTCTACACCGTCCATGGTGTCGGCTATCGCTTCGAGGCTCCGGCCAAGACCGATAAGTCGGACGAGAAATAGGGAAATCACATATGACACCTGCGCGCTTTGAAATCGGACAAAAGCACAAGCAGGAGAGCGAGGCGGGTTCCAAGGCTAGTTGGAACACGCCTCGTTCCGATTCACGGCCAACGATGAGCTATCCCTCGCGCATGGCACTTGCTTTTGCTCTGACATCGCTCATGACGGTATTGGTGCTGGTGGGCGTTGTCTCTGTTGTGTGGGGCACGGTCTTTTCGGATTACACACGCTCCAATATCGTCGAAATCGCAAATTCCGCTGCCGAGAAGTTGGCAACCTCATATGAGGAAAACGGCTCTTGGACCGCGGGAGAACTGCGCACGGTCGCAACGTCGAGTTTGGTTTCCGACGATCTGGGTATGCAGGTCGTCAATAAAAAGGGCGTGATCGTTTATGACGATTCCTGGCCCTCGGCAAGCGCCACCGCCGATGTACGCGAAAACCAGGCTACGACCGACGACACGAGCGGCAAGAGGGCATCGCATAGCCCGGTCTCGTCTGCTCCAACCGACTCCGATAGCGTTGCTAACGTCGAGATTGTAACGTCTTCCGGCGAGCATGTCGGACAGGTAAAGCTGTGGGCCATCGGCTCCGACGCTCTGCTCACCAAGGCGGACTCTGCGTTTAGGGAGAAGACCTTTAACGCCATGGCCCTCGCCGCGGTTGTTGCAATCTGCATTTCGGTCGTTATCGGATCGCTCGTGTCGCGCATGCTCACCAAGCCGATTCATCGCATCACCAGTACCGCAAAGCAAATCCGTGACGGCGACCTGTCGGCTCGCACGGGACTGCGCGGTGATGACGAGATCGATCAGCTGGGTGAGACCTTCGATGAGATGGCCACTTCGCTCGAGAAGGATATGAAACACGAGAAGCGCCTGACCTCAGACGTTGCACACGAGCTTCGCACGCCGCTTATGGCCATGCTCGCAACGGTCGAGGCCATGCAGGATGGCGTGTATCCCACCGACGATGAGCATTTGGAAACCGTTGCTTCCGAGACGCGTCGCCTGGCTCGTCTGGTGCAGCAGATGCTCGACCTGTCGCGCATGGAAAACAGCACGGCTCCGCTCAACCTTGAGCCGGTGGACATGGTTCCTTTCGTGCGTTCCATCGTTAATGCCCAGGAGCGCCTGTTTGTCGACCGCGATCTGCGCCTGCGTTTTGCGGACGAGACCCAGGGTCACGACGATGTCGTCGAGGCCGATCCCGACATGATCACGCAATGTGTTATCAACCTCATGAGCAACGCCATGCGCTACACCCCCGTGGGCGGTTGGGTCGTGGTGTCGGTGCTCAGTGACCGCAAGCACGTCAGCATTGCCGTTTCTGATACCGGCATCGGTATTGCCAAGGACGATTTGTCGCGCATCTTCGGGCGGTTTTGGCGCGCCGATGCCAGCCGCGCCCGCGAAGCTGGCGGCCTGGGCGTTGGCCTCGCCGTGACCAAGCAGATCGTCGAGCGTCACCATGGCTACATATCCGTGGAGTCGGAGCTTGGAAAGGGTACGACTTTTACAATTCATCTGCCCCGCGAGCACACGGCGGACGCGGCATCTACTACAATGGAGCACTAGCTTTTCGCTATTCGGTGAAGGAGGGGCCGCGTCCCTGCCGCTCCGAGTTTGCGAAAACATGCGGGAAAGAACCCGCATTTCTGTCGTATTTAGGTAAGGAGTGACTCACGTGACAACGATGGAGCGTCGTCCGGATTCCCGTGGCAAGGTTCGTGATATCTACGATGCCGGTGAAAACCTGCTGATGGTCGCCACCGACCGCATTTCTGCGTTCGACTTCATTCTTCCCGACGAGATTCCGTTTAAGGGAGAGGTGCTCAACCGCATCTCGGCATTCTGGTTCGATAAGTTTGCCGATATCGTTCCCAACCACCTCGTTTCCATCGATCCGGCGGATTTCCCCGAGGAGTTTGCCGAGTATCGTGACTACCTCGCAGGCCGCGCCATGCTGGTCAAGAAGGTCCAGACGATTCCTATCGAGTGCATCGTCCGCGGCTATCTGACCGGTTCGGGCAAGAAGACCTATGACGAGAACGGCACCGTCTGCGGCATTCAGCTGCCCGAGGGTCTGACCGAGGCCTCCAAGCTTCCCGAGCCGCTGTTCACGCCGTCCACGAAGGCCGAGATCGGCGACCACGACGAGAACATTTCGTTCGAGCGTTGCTGCGAGATCGTGGGTGAGGACATCGCCGCGCAGATTCGCGACCTTTCCCTCAAGATCTACAAGGCCGCTGCCGAGTACGCCGCGACCCGTGGCATCATCATTGCCGACACCAAGTTCGAGTTTGGTGTTATTGATGGCAAGGTCACGCTGATCGACGAGTGCCTCACGCCCGACTCCAGCCGTTTCTGGCCTGCTGCCAGCTACGAGGAGGGCAAGATCCAGCCTAGCTACGACAAGCAATTCGTCCGCAATTGGCTCAAGGCCAACTGGGATATGACGGGGGAGACCCCGCACCTGCCCGCCGAGGTCATCGATGGCACGTCCGAGCGCTATCGCGAGGCCTTCCAGATCATCACGGGCTCCCAGTTCACAAGCATGAAGGAGAACGCATAAGTGAGTACCCGTAGCGCCACGAACAAGCGCACGCAATCCCACGAAGTTACCGGGGTTGCGCGCAAGTCTGCCGCATCTGCTAAGCCCGCCCGCCAAGCAGCGAGCTCCGTTCGCGTCGTGCCGGCTTCGTCTAAGGCACGCCGCAAAGAGCTCGAGAAGGGCGAGAACCTCGAGGGCCTCTCTAAAGAGGAGAAGCGCGCCCGCAAGGCTAAGCAGCGCGCCAAGGAGGACCGCATCTATACGGTGTCGAATATCCTCCTCAAGCAGGACGAGGACTACACCAAGCGCCGTCGCATCTGGTGGATTGTGCTCGCCATTGGCATGGTACTCGTCGTGGCAATTTGGGCTTCGCTCTACTTCGCTCCCGGCGGCACGGTGTCCAGTCCCGTCCAGATGGTCGGCATTGTTTTGTCCTATGTCATCATCTTAGGTGACTTTATCTACGACTTCGCTCGTATTCGTCCCTTGCGCAACATGTACCGCGCGCAGGCCGAGGGCATGTCCGAGAACAAGCTCAACGCTCTTATCGAGCGCGCAGCTGCCGAGGAGGACAAGAAGGACTCCAAGAAGAAGTAGCGTTTGCATACATACTTATCGCTAAGATATAAGGCGCGTCGTTTTTGCGGCGCGCCTTTTTACTGTTCTATAGATAGATGGAGTGGCACATGATTCGAGCTGCCCTGACGGTCGAAGAAGCTCTGGAGGGCATGAAGGCCCTGGAGCCCAAGATTAAAAACTATGCGCGTCTGGTTGTCCGCAAGGGCGTAAACGTCAAGCCCGGCCAGGAGGTTGTCGTTCAGTCTCCGGTCGAGTGCGCGCCTTTTGCCCGCTTGGTGGTCGCGGAGGCTCATGCCGCCGGCGCTGGCCACGTGACGGTCATTTGGGCCGATGATGCCGTGACGAGGCTCTCGTACGAGCATGTCGATAAAAGCTATTTTGAGCAGACGCCCGAGTGGAAGCGCCTGCAGCTGGATTCCTTGGCCCAGGATGGTGCCTGCTTTATCTTTATCGAGGGTGCGGATCCTGCGGCTCTCAAGGGTATCGATCCCGCCAAGCCCGCTGCAGCCTCTAAGGCAAGGAACACGCAGTGCAAGGTCTTCCGCCGTGGACTGGACTACAACATCAACCCGTGGTGTATCGCCGGCGCTCCGGTCGTGGCTTGGGCGCGCGAGGTGTTCCCGGGAGACGCCGATGAGGTTGCAATCTATAAGCTGTGGAATGCGATTCTGCACACCGCTCGTGCCGATGGCCAGGACCCGGAGAGCGACTGGGAGCTTCATGACGCGGCATTCGAAAAGAACTTGCGCTTCCTGAACGACAATCGTTTTGACCGCCTACATTACACCGCAGCAAATGGAACCGATCTGACGATTGGCATGACGAAGGGTCACGAGTGGGCCGGCGGTAAGGGTAAGACGCCCGATGGACACCCCTTCTTCCCCAACATCCCCACCGAGGAGGTCTTCACCTCGCCTGATCGTATGCGTGCCGACGGTATCGTGTACTCGGCCATGCCACTCATTCACCACGGTAACAAGGTTGACGATTTTTGGATTAAGTTCGAGGCCGGCCGCGTAGTGGACTACGATGCCCGTGTGGGCAAGGCGACGCTTGCGAGCATTATTGACACCGATGAAGGTGCCGCTCATCTGGGCGAGGTCGCGCTCATTTCCAAGAACACTCCGATCCGCGAAAGCGGCGTTCTGTTCTATGACACTCTCTATGACGAGAACGCCAGCTGCCATCTTGCGCTGGGCGTCGGCTTCCCCGAGTGCATCGAGGGTGGGTACGACATGTCCAAGGAAGAGCTCCTGGAGCATGGCGTTAACGTCTCGAGCACGCACGTTGATTTTATGATCGGCACGGACGACATCGATATTACGGGCATTACGCCTGATGGACGTGAAGTTGTGATTTTCCAGAACGGCCAATGGAGTTGGGAATAG
>DBEWTR010000133.1:0-22348 GCA_048205775.1 Collinsella sp.
CGGGATGAGTCTCGGAATACTCGTTCACGTTCGCACGAACCCGAGCGAGACAGGACTCCACGGCAGCTCGATCGGCATCCCACAGCACCGCGATAAACTCATCGCCGCCGTCGCGACCCACGAAGCAGGTCTCGGACGCCACGCACCCCAGCTGCTGGGCAAAAGAACGGATGTACTCGTCACCCTTCTCGTGGCCAAAGCTGTTATTGACCGTATGCAGATTGTTAAGATCGAAAACACACAGCGCAACAGGCGCTTCGGCGGAAACGGGATGCCCCTGCCCCAAGATTTCCTCGCACTTGTTCTTGTTGGGCAGTCCCGTGGCTTCATCGAGATAGACTTTGTTCTGCAGCTCGCGATTGAGCGCGGCAGTGCGCACCGCGCGAGCAAGTTCGACCGCAAAGGTCGCCACCAGGCCCACGATGTCGATAATCACCAAACCCTCAAGGCGATTGAGCGCCGTGGCCTTCTCCTGGGAGTAGTCCTCCGCAAGCCTCGTGGCATCGTCACAAATGCCAAAGAACTCCTCGCTCATGGCGATGATGTCGGTGTTCTCGTAGCCGACTTCGCGCACACGGGCAATCTCGGTGCGAAGCTTGTCAAAATAGCTCGCGAGCTCGGTCATCTTTGCCTGATACTCATCGTCATCGAGACGGACGAGATTGAGGTCGTCGCTTCCGTAGCGCAAACCACTAATGTATGAATCAACGGCCTTGAGCAGGTCGTCTTGTGGCTGGCCTGCATCCTCGAGCTTAACGATTCGCTGCGTGGTGCCGCGCACCAGACCGGCGTAGTTGACCACGCGCGCCGTGCCCTGGATGTCGGAGACGAGCAACATGACATTGATGAAGAAAAAGATAAGAACTGCCGTGAGCGCCATCATCAGAAGGCGCACCGCCTGGCTGGCCTTCTTGGCGACAGAAGCATTCACAAGCTCACTCCTCCAAACGGTAAAAGCGCAGATAGCGCGCAGTGTGCCGAAATTCACGCGCGGACAACTCTACCATGATGGACCGAGAGCCTCAAACTTGATGCAGCCTATGGGGCGCAGCTTAATCGGAATATTCAATGAGCTACAAGACCTCTGCTATAAGTGCTCGGCGCCCGTTTGTTTTATCACTGCAGGTAGAAAGAGCGATGATGCGCGAATCAGGGCCAACGTCATCCATGTCCGCATGCACCGCCGTCTGCGAGATATGCGTGAGCAGCGTCTGCATCGAGGCCTGGTCCAGGTTTCCCGGCCCAAAGATAATGTCATCACTCGCAGCAAACGAACACACGGCAACGATGCGCAGCCGGAACGCCCCATCCTTTGTGTAGAGCGTGCCCGTGCGGTGCAGGTCAAAGAAGCCCCTGTCTAGAAACCGATCGACATCGCCAAACATCGCACCGTTATCCATGTGGTGCGCATAGAGCAGATTGTAGGGATCGGTCATCGCGCGGCTGTTGCGCGTATCCAAAAACACCGCTCCCGAAACCGCGGACTCCCCCAACACGTTTTTGTTGAGGTATTCCTGGTTATCTTTTCCCTGAACGAAGGGATAATCGATGTTGGTGCCATCGATGGTGACCCATCCGACAACGTCGGGATTTTTGGCCATCAGATCCTGCAGGCGTGCGCAATCGTTGGTCCCGGTGGGTTTGTAGTGCAGCAGCTCATCGCTGATGAACCCGCCGTTCATAACGTTGTTTGTATCCCACAGCGAATAGCCCCCGTACAGCAGCATGAGCAGCACGAGAAAGCCGGCAAACCACGTAAGCACGCGGTCGCCGGCTCTCGCCAGCCGAGCTATGCGTTTAAGCTCCATCGGCTGTAATCCTCGCTGTTTTAACGACGATTACGACGAGGACGGAAGAAGACCACGCCCATCACGGCAGCAAACGCGACGATTGCCGCATAGGGAACGACCGTCCGAATAACATCGGTCGGAACGGTAGCCTCTTTGGTGTTGGTAAAGGTCACCGTGGTGTCAGAAGCACCGATACCCTTCGGAGAAATAGTATTGGACTTTGTTTCGTTGCCAGTCTCCCCAATCTTGTACGACGTTTCATAACCTTCCTTCTTGTAGTCGCCCTCAGTTACGGCATACGTGTCCTCCGATGAAAGACCATAAAAGATGATGTAGTCTCCGTCTCTAAGGTTCACTGAAACCGTAGATCCCGAATTGGCTACATCTCCGGGCGTGGAAGTGCCGTCTTTTTTCACTTTGACGTACTTATAGGTTTCACCGGTAGCGCCGCTAAGGCTGACGGTAAACTGAAAGTCCTTGTTCTTGTCACCCTGGTTACCCGCGACGATCTTTTTAATAGTCAGCTTATGGGTGGCATAATCGTTTACAAAGCCATCGGTCTTCTTGCCCGAACCTGCTTCTGCGCTAAGAGTACAGCCCTTGACAACATAGCCCGTGCCATTATTTTCTACGTAAACATCGAGGAACAGCGCCCCATTCGTAACGTTGAGGCCATCCAAGACTGGCTTCTGCTGCGTAATTTTGTATCGGTAGATGCCCGGAGCCGTGAACTCTGAGACATCAAGGACGGCACTCAATTGAGCGGTTATTGTCGTAGTGCCGCCGGCGTTCTCATGCTTCAACTTTTTATCAGAGTAATTAACGGAATCCGGTGAAAGCGAAACGGCATCGGGCACTCCAGGAGTAACGGGCATGCCGCTCGTACTCGCACACTCACTCGAATCCGCCGGCGCAATCGAATAGTTAAACATCACACTCGGCACCATGGCGTTCTCATCCATGGTGAGTTTTGAGGCAATCGTAACTTTGTTGTCAGTTACCGGCAGATGCGGAGTAGCAGATCCCTCCTCCGCCCACGCGGGCGTGACAACTCCCACCAAAGCCAGCAGCATCGTGGCAGCCACAACTGTAAACGCCGCCAGTCGCCTCTTTCCAGTTTTCATGTTGTATCCTTCCTCTCGGGCACATGCCCTTAATAAAACCAATCTCCATGCCTACAGGTTCGACCTGCGCAGCACGCTGATCACGTTGCCTTTGATCTGCGAACGGGCAATTGGCCCATACAGGCGGCTGTCATGCCCACCCTCGCGCAGATCGGCCAGCACAAAGAACTCATCCGCTGCCAGGTGTACGGGATAGTCCACAGCAGACTCGTAGCGCGGCGTCGGCGTGGTGATATCGCTTTCCACCACAACAGCCCCGTTAACCATGAGTTCGCCTGCCTCGGTAACCGTGATCTCATCACCGGGACGGGCAACCACGCGGCCCAGGCGCTCTTCGCCATCCGCGGTGTATACCACCACGTCACCCTCGTTGAAGCCCTGGCTGAGCCTCCAGTAGAGCATGACGTCACCCGAACAGATACGCGGGGCCATCTCGCCGGTCGTGACCGCACCCACGCCCAGGACCACGCCAAAGAGCAGCCAGAGCGTCACGACAAAAAATGCCAGGCGCGCCAGAAAGCCCACGATATCTCGTCGGTCGTCTGCTCCCCTTAGATCTGGCGCCGCGTGTGCGCCCATCTTCGCGCTCGACACGATCGGGTACCCCGCGCCACAGGACCTCCCCCGCGGAGCGGCACGTGCGGGCGCCCCGCCACCAGCATTGCTGGCGCCATGTCTTCTCATAGGCGCCCGCCCCTCCTGGAGCCGCGATGTAAACGCAGCGCAACCATGCCCGTGGCCAGCAGCACGCCGGCGGCCAAAATCGCCAGGGCATAGATGGGATTGCGCGTGATACCCGTAGGCACCGCGACCTGTCGGGAATTGGTGGCCTTAGCTTCAACGGCAACGGTCACACGCGGACCGTTGAGCGTGCCGCTCTCACCCGTAAGCTCAGCGTGATAGCCCAACGAAGAGTAATCGTCTTCGCTCACGGTATAGGTCGCGTTGTAATCCAGCGTTTTAATCGAAACGGTCAGGCCGTCCTTAACGGCAAACGGCACGGTCGCCCTGCCCTGGCCATCGGCCGTAAAGGCTGTCTTGTTTTCCACGGTTTCGGCCTGATCATTCGGTCGCGCCACGAGCGCATGGCTGCCCTGGGCAGACGCATCCGAATACTCGATGGCGTAGGTCTGACCAGCCTTGAGGCCCGTAAAGGTCGCCGTCATCTTAAAGTAGGCACGCTTGTCGCCCATATTGCCCGTAACGCTCTTGGAAACCTTGAGTGTGTAGGTGCGCGGGGTGAATCGTGCGTATACGCATCCCGTATGGCGATCTTTTACGTTGTACGTATAGGTGGGTGAAGACGACAGCAGCTCCGGGGCGTCCGGATTCGATAGGTCGTACCAACCCTCAAAGTGATAGCCCTCCTTGGGAGCGGCCACCGCCTCCACAAACGTGCCGTCATCCACAAAGTAGGCAACGCCCGATTTTTTGTACGCGTCCTCGTCCTTGCCCGAGCCATCCCCGGCATCGATGGAGCCCTTTGCCCCCTTAAGCTTGGAGCTGACCGTGCCGCCCGTCGTTACGTTGCTCCACGTGCCATCGGCATTTTTAAGCTGGGCAACAAAGGCCTGACGATACTTCCATTGCGCCACGAACGTCGCGCCCTGGCTCTCGGGAATGTTTTCGACGGTTACCGCATCGCCCACAGCACCGGTATCCGGATTGACCTTCTTGCCCTTAATGGTAAGAGTGCCGGAATCCGTGGTGCCCTCGGGAGCTGTATGGGTCACCGTGTGTTTGGCATCGAAGCGAACGGCTTTTCCCGAGCCCGCGTACTCCCAGCCCATAAACTTCCAGTCGTCGTTTTGTCCAACGGCAGCATGGGAGGTATAGCTCGCTCCAGCGCCAGAAAGCTGTACGAAATCGCCCGTGGACTCATTGTACGGATCGTAGTGATACGCTTTGCCGCCGTTCACATCGTATTGAACGCCTGCCTTGGAAAACACGAGGTGCACTTTGTAGTGCTTTGTGACCTTGTCGACCTCAAAGCGATAGGTACCATCTTCCAATCTGGTCCAATGTGCGTCGTCGTCTGCGGAATAGAACTCGCCGTTGACAAAAGCACCGATAAAGACTGCCCCGTCATCGCGTTTGGCATCGACCATAAAGTAGGAGTTCTTCTCCTGTTTACCTACGTAGTTTTTGGCATAGGTAAAGTCCGCCGTCTTGGTATTGGCGTTATAAAAATACGTTCCGCTTCCGTTGGGCGTCGTGTATGTCTCGATGCGATAGAACTCCCTAAACGAGATATTGTCGAGGAAGTTGCCGGTCGAATTGCTCCCGTTGGCCGTGTTGTAGGCCACAAAAGCAAAGACGCTCTGGTTTTGGCCATCCGGAATGGTGTAGGTATAGTCGTAGTCAACCTTTTTGCTCTGCTCGAGCGCGTTGGAACCGTAGGAAGCCCACGCGTCGTTTTCGGACGCCATGATCCATACGCACCATTTTTCGGTATGCTCCGCATCGGCCGTCCATGAGAACGCGCTTCCGCTGGACGCATTGGCAAATCCGCCCACTTTGTCAAACTTGGTTGAATACAGGATGATCTTTTTGCTGCAGCCCGATTGGGAAAAATTGACCACATCCAAGCCGACATAGTTGTCGACGCTCATTTGAATCCATTGAACAATTTGCTGGTACTGATCGAGTGCCTTTTGATTGTCCTTGTACGGCTCGTTTTCTTGTCGCGGACCGATGATAAGGGCCATGGCGTCTCGACCCGAGCGGCCGCGGTGGTCGAGCCCCCACTCGTACTGTTTTCCCGGCTCGGTCGTCACATATTGGTAGAGCGAACTCGCCTCGTGTGCGTTGAGCTCGGCTGCATAGTCACCATCGGAGGGCGTAAACGTAACAGAATGCCCAACTGGGTCGATATAGTAGTCGTTCTTGGCAACGATCTCGATACGATGGTCCGTCTCGGTCGTACGCCAATGGGGCGAGCACAACGTAAACTTGCTGGGCCTCTGGTTCCCTAGATGTATATCCTCTTCAAAGCTGCCGTTAGCAATGTTCGTATTCTCGTTCTTAAGATTCGAGGTCGAGAACGCATAGTTTGTGAGCGTTGTCATGGTCTCGGACGAATTTTCCCAATACACCTTGGCAAAGTCGCTATAGATGTCGCGTGTGCCCTGCTTTTCCACGTGAACGTCGTTGACCAGATTACCAAACCACTCCCGGTATTGTTCGTTCTCCCCCGTAAGATTTGAATCGTAGCAAGTCAGCGCAAGCATCGTTTTGTCGGACGCTGCGGTATAGTCAGCCTGATAGGCAAACTCATCGTCTTCCTCGGGAAGATTTCGATAATAATGCGTGCTGTTGGTGCCAAAGGAGAACCAACCCTGTCCGTTAGAGCTTACGAGCCACACAGAAAGCGCGATGCGACCGTCGCTCTGTTCAAACGAAAAGTGGGATCCATCAGCACTGTTACCAGCAAATCCGCCGTTTGCAGCAAAGGGATCGCTGTAAACGGTGTACTGCTCAACGGTATTTCCCTGGGGCATCTTGACCTGCGCCTTAAGCCAAGCCCGCAGCTGCATAAGCTGGTCTTGGCCTGCGCTGTTAATCGACAGATTCTCCTGTTGAGGACCCATCGTGAGCATCAGCACGTCGTGGTCGGTTGCGGCGCGATGGTTTAGGCCCCACTCGTACGTGGCGCCGCTCTGGGTGGAAAAGGTGGTGTAGGTTGATCCAGGTTCAAAATAAAGATTGGTGCCCTGTGGCCTAAAATTCCACGCAAGCGCAAAGTGATTGCCGTTAGCTTGTTTGGTGTTCGTTTGGGGCTTGAGGAGCTGCGTGGAAAGCTCGAGCTTCATCGTCTCGCCGATTCTCTCATTCGGAGAGGTCGTCGACCAGCCAGTAGCTTGGTTAAGAAAGTTTGGGTTTGTTATAAGGTTGCCATCGTCACCGTACGCGCGCGAGGGCAACCCCCCGCCCGGCCATAACGAACACGCATAAGGCCGCTGCCAACATCATAAAGGTGCGGCGCATCGACGCAATATGACCGAAAGGACCCTGCACGGGCGCATCCCCCCCCAGCCGCAGCCCGAGCTTTCGCGCAAGCTGCACAAGTAGTTCGTTTAAGCTTTTTGATTCTACAACCAGCCCAGGGCAAAAGCAAAATCATGCGTGACCGATTTGCAGTCATTTTTCGCATCATTTTTCGCATTGTGCTGGTAGTGCGGCGAAAGTAGCTAAAAAGCCCCGTCCTAAATTAGCTAGTTCAGGAGTTGGGCCATGGCGTTGACGAATTTTTGGACTTGGAGGGTGGGCTCGAGCGGATAGTGCAAAAAGACCGGCACCTCTCGCCCGCACAGGAACGGCACGCCCACAAAGGCCGGGTGCACCCCCGACCATGCGCCACAGGTGAGTACCGCATCGCCCTTTTCCTCCGCCTCGTTAAAGAGCGCAAAGTCAAAGCTATCCACATCGATCACGTCCACGCCGCCGTCGGCCAAAAGGTCGATGCGTAGGCTGTCCATGGCGTCGTTGCCGTGGCGCAGTACGCGCAGGCGCATGCCCTCCAGGTCGGCAACCGTAATACGTGTCTTGCGCGCCAGCGGGCTCGTACGCGGCACGTCGATATAAAACGGCACGTTGACAATGCGGAGCTTTTGGCAGGCGTCACCCCAGCGCGGGGTCGAAAAACTCGACTGCACCACATCGACCTCGCGGCCCAAGCTGCGCATGACGGATTCGCGCTCGTCATAGAGGTCGCTTACCGGCACGATCTCAAATCGCAGCGACGGTTCCAGATCGTGGATGCCCGTCCACATCGACAGCGTCTGGCGCCCCGGGCACATCATCGACACGCCCAGGCGCACAGCACCGCCATCGCCCGCCGCACGTCGGGCACGGCGCAGCGCGTCCTCGGACTGCCGCATGATCGAGCGCGCGTCGTCCACCAGCAGTGCGCCGGCCGGCGTCACCTTGACGCCCGAGTGTGAGCGCTCGAACAACGTGATACCAAACTCGGCCTCAAATCCCGACACCTGTTTGACGAGCGCCGGGGTCGACACGCGCAATTTTGCCGCCGCACGCGAAAAGCTTCCCAGCTCCGCGGCGGCCGATATGGCCTCAAGTCGTCGATCGTACACGTCAATCTCCCGTTTTCGCGCCCGTGGCCACATGGTGCCACAGGGGGTTGTTTTCGCAGGTCACGCGCTCAGTTGAGCATAAACTGCATCGCATAGTGTAAACCTACGGTTAACGCCATTCTAACAAATATGCAATTCGCCTGCGCAAATGCAAAGCATACGATAACCTGCGAAAACCACGTGGGTCGATTAATGGGAACGACCCACAGGGAGGCACAAGAAGGGAAGTTCCTATGAGCAACTGGCTTAAGCTCGAGGGCGATGTCTGCGCCGTGACCGGCGCACTCGGCGGTATGGGCGTCGAGATTTGCCGCGAGTTCGCCCGCAACGGCGCCAACGTCGTCCTGCTCGATCTGGACGAGGAAAAGGTCAAGGCCGCAGCCGCTGACCTCGCCGCCGAGTTTGGCATCCACGCCGAGGGCTACAAGATGAACGCCACCGACGAGGCCGAGGTTCAGGCCGCCGTCGATGCCACCATCGCCGACTTCGGTCGCGTCGACGTCCTCATTAACACGGCCGGCATCCTTCGCTTCGCCGCCATGGAGGACCTGCCGCTGAGCGACTGGGAGCAGGTGCTCAACGTCAACCTCACCGGTTACTTCATCACCTCGCAGCGCTTTGGTCGCGAGATGATCAAGGCCGGCCAGGGTCGCCTAGTGCACATCTCGACTGTTGCCAGCCACTCCCCCGAGACGTTTTCGGGCGTGTACAGCTCCACCAAGGCCGGCGTCAACATGATGTCCAAGATGCTCGCCGCCGAGTGGGGCCCCTACGGCGTCCGCTCCAACTGCGTCGAGCCCTGCTTCGTTAAGACCCCCATGTCGGCCAATTTCTACGCCGACCCCGAGGTCGAAAAGAGCCGCAGCCGCCTGATCGCCACGCGTCGCATCGGCGAGGTCAGCGATATCGCCAACGCCGTCATGTTCCTGGCGTCCAAGCGCTCGGACTTTACCACCGGCGACGCTATCAAGGTCGACGGTGGCTTCTCCAACATGATGGGCGACCTCACCGCCAAGCCCGGCGGCCGTCGCGCCTATGCCGACAACTACCTCAAGAACAAGGGTGTCGAGCTTTGGTCCGATGAGTCCGGCGTCGCCAAGCCGACTGACCAGTAAACCAACCTAACAGGGAGGCCCGCGGATACGCCCGCTCCTCCCCCGTATCGATTAGAAAGAGTCCAATGGCTTCCACCAACTCCAACAAGGGTCGCGCCGTCGTGCTTTCCGCCGCGTGCGTCACCATGTTCTTCATCAGCTCAATCGCGCTGTATTCCGTCGTGAGCAAGAACCTGCTCGCCGTCTACCCCGAGTGGTCCAGCGCTCTTACCTGGGCCTTCCCGGTCTTTCAGACCATCATGGCCGTGACGGGCATCTTCGCCGGCCGCATCTCCGATAAGATCGGCCCGCGCAACGTCGTGATCGCCGCCGCCGTGTGCTACGGCCTGGGCTGGTTCATGTCCGGCACCGTCACCGAGCCGTGGCAATTCTACCTGTGGTTCTCGCTCGTCGCCGCCATCGGCAACGGCCTGGGCTACAATCCGGCGCTCACCACCGGTCAAAAGTGGTTCATCGACAAGAAGGGTCTCGCCTCCGGCATCACCCTGGCCGCTTCGACCGCCGGCCCCGCTGTGCTGTCCCCGGTGCTCGCCTCGCTGCTCATCCCGAGCCTGGGCATCTTTGGCGCCCTCAAGGCACTCGGCGTCATCTTCTTTGTGACGATCGCCGCCTCCGCCCTGTTCCTGAAGGCCCCCGAGGCCGGCTGGCTGCCCGAGGGCTTCGAGGCCCCCAAGGGCGGCGCGCATGCCGGCACCTTCGGCGACCTCACCCCGGGCGAGATGGTCAAGACCCCGCGCTTCTGGGTCCTCATCGTCACCTTCGCCTTTGCCGCCACCGCGGGCACCCTGCTCGTGGGCAAGGTTGCCTCCATCGCCGCCGTCCAGCTCTTCGCCGACCCCACGAGCGCCGCGGCCGTCGCCCTCGGCGGTGTGGTGGTCTCCGTCAACACCTGCGCCAACCTGGTTGGCCGTCTGTCCTTTGGCCAGATCATCGACAAGCTCGGCGCCTATAAGTCGCTGCTCATCAGCCTTGTCGTCACCATCGTCGCACTCGTCATCATGTCGATGAGCTTTACGCAGGCCATGTTCTTTGTTGCGCTCGCCCTGCTCGGCTTTAGCTTTGGCGCCCTGCTCGTCATCTACCCGCCGCTCACCGGTGGCGCCTTTGGTACCAGCAACATCGGTGTCAACTACGGCATCATGTTTTTGGGTTATGCCGCTTCCACCTGGATCAGCCAGCCCATCACCGCCGTGCTGTATCACGCCGAGGCCGGCAGCGCCGCCTACCAGCAGTCCTTCTACGGCGCCATTGTGATCGCCGCCATCGCCGTCGTGCTCACCGTCTACATGATGGTCTCCGACAGCAAGAAGAAGTCCGCCTAGTTTTACCGATGCGACAAAGGGACGGCCCCTTTGTCGCATTCCACCGGTCACCAGTATTTAAGGAGTCGAAATGTCTGAGCTCAACCCCGTCCGCATTGCCGTTATCGGCGCCGGCGCCATGGGCCGCAACCACATCCGCTTTGTCACCGAGGAGCCCGAGGCCGAGCTCGTCGCCATCGCCGACGCCTTTGAGGGCGCCCGCGCCACGGCCGAGGCCGCCGGCGTGCCGTTTTACACCGATCCCGCCCAGATGATGGACGAGGTCAAGCCCGAGGCCGTCATTATCGCCACCCCCAACGACCTGCACCTGGGCGTTGCTCTCGAGGCTGTGAAGCGCAATATCGTGCCGTTGGTCGAAAAGCCGATCTCCAACGACCTGGAGGATGCCCAGGCTTTCGCTGCCGAGGCAGAGACCGCCGGCGTGCCCGTGCTCGTGGGCCAGCACCGTCGCCACAACCCCTTCGTCAACAAGGCCAAGGAGATCATCGAGTCCGGCGAGCTGGGCAAGCTCACCGTGTCGAGCTTCCACTACATGATCTATAAGAATGACGAGTACTTCGACGTCGAGTGGCGCCGTAAGAAGGGTGCCGGCCCGATCCTGGTCAACCTGGTTCACGACGTCGACCTGCTCCGCTACCTGCTGGGCGAGCCCGTTGCCGTCCAGGGTATGCAGTCCAGCGCCGCCCGCGGTTTTGAGACCGAGGACTCCGCCGTGGTCAACGTCCGTTTTGCCGATGGCGCGCTCGCAAGCATGACCATCTCCGACGCCACCGCCAGCCCCTGGAACTGGGAGGCAACCGCTCGCGAGGATCCGCAGTACCGCCCCTTCGACGCCGACGCCTACTTTATCGGCGGCACTAAGGGCGCCCTGTCGCTGCCCCGCCTGCACCAGTTCTCTTACGACGGCGCCTCCAACTGGCACAAGCCGCTGCAGATGGAGATTCCGGCCGTGGACCCGGCGCTGCCGCACAAGATGCAGCTCAAGCACTTTGTGAAGGTCGTCCGCCGCGAGGTCGAGCCCGTCGTGACCCCCGCCGATAACGTCAAGACGCTCACGCTTCTCAACGCCATCAAGGAGGCCGCCGAGACCGGCCAGCTCGTCGAGCTGTAATGCTGTATTAGGGCAGGCCTCGGCAGAAACCCCATGCCGAGCCCTTCGGTCCGCCACCAACAAGCCCCTCTTCTTTGCCCTGCGAGCAGCCTCCTGCCCGCGGGGCTTTTTGCTACCTTGCCGACGATTATTCTGGAGCGAGGCTATTTTGCGCCTCAGCTTGGTTCGTTCGTCACGAAATGGGCCTATCTACTACGTTTAACCGATCACCCTCAAGCATGCCGAATTTCGCGAGATAAAAACCGCAGGTAAACGGCTTGCCGACTTTCGGAAAACCCAGGTATGGTCAGCCCCTACGGGTAAAACGTAGTAGATAGGCCGTTTTCGTGGCGCGGCCCCAAAACAGCCTTTTGGGACGGGTGGTATCCTTGGTAGCCCTGTGCCGCAAACGCACCCTAAACGCAAGGAGTCCCATGGATCTTATCGCCCAGCTCGCCCGCGAGCTCAACCTTAAGGCCGCCAACATCGAGGCGGCCGTCAAGCTCATCGACGAGGGCAACACCATCCCCTTTATTTCGCGCTACCGCAAGGAAGCAACGGGTGGCATGGACGACGTCGCCCTGCGCGCACTCGACGAGCGCCTGTCTTACCTGCGCAATCTTGAGCAGCGCAAAGAGGACGTCATTCTGCTCATCGACGCCCAGGGCAAGCTCACGCCCGAGCTCGAACAGCAAATTCGCGAGGCCGCGCAGCTCCAGCGTGTCGAGGACCTCTACAAGCCCTACCGCAAAAAGCGCATGACCCGCGCACAGAAGGCCCGCGAGGCAGGCCTGGAGCCGCTTGCCAACATGATCATCATGCAGGCCTCGGCCAAGGGCAGCGCGCTCGACACCGCCGCGGCCTACGTCAACGAGGAAGCCGGCTTCGACACGCCCGAGAAGGCGCTCGCCGGCGCGGCGGACATCGTGGCCGAGACGGTGGCCGAAGACCCCGAGAACGTCGCCGACCTGCGCGCCTTTACGCAAAACACCGCCGACATCATCGTCGAGGCCACCGACCCCGCCGAGAAGACCCCCTACGAGCCGTACTACAGCTATGATGAGCCGCTGCGCCGTATTCCCAACCACCGCGTGCTGGCTATCGACCGCGGTGAGCGCGAGGGCAAACTCCGCGTGCGCGTGAACGTCGACGGCGCTGCCGCCACGGCGCGCCTCGGCAGTCGTTGGCCCCGACGCCAGGGCGTCTTCGCGCCCGTCTTTGACGCCGCCATCGCTGACGGCTACAAGCGCCTCATGGCCCCCTCGCTGGAGCGCGAGGCCCGCGCCAAGCTCACCGTTCGCGCCCAGACCGAGGCCATTAATGTCTTTGCCAAGAATCTCGAGGGCCTGCTCTCGGCACGCCCCGTGCGCGGCGCCCGCGTGCTCGCGCTCGATCCGGGCTACCGCACCGGCTGCAAGGTCGCCGTCATGGACGAGACCGGCAAGCTGCTCGACCACGGTGTGGTCTACCCCACCAAGCCGCGCCACGACGTCGCCGGCACCAAGCGCGAGCTCGCCCGCCTCGTCAAAAAGGACGGCGTCAACACCATCGTCATCGGCAACGGCACCGCCAGCCGCGAGACCGAGGAAGTCGTCTCGGAGTTCATTGCCGAGCAGGCGCCCAGCCTTCGCTACACCATCGTCAATGAGGCCGGCGCGTCGGTGTACTCCGCCTCCGAGCTCGCCAGCCAGGAATATCCCGACCTGGACGTCACCGTGCGTGGCGCCATGAGCCTGGGCCGCCGCCTGCAAGACCCGCTGGCAGAGCTCGTCAAGATTCCGCCCCAGTCCATCGGCGTTGGCCAGTACCAGCACGACCTTGACCAGGGCGAGCTTTCGCGCACCCTGGGCCACGTGGTGGAGGACGTCGTCAACCGCGTGGGCGTCGACGTCAACACCGCAAGCGCGAGCCTGCTGGGATACGTATCGGGCATCACGCCGAGCGTGGCCAAGAATATCGTGGCCTACCGCGAGGAAAACGGTGCCTTTACCGATCGCCGTCAGCTTAAGAAGGTCCCCAAGCTGGGACCCAAGGCATATCTCAACGCCGCGGGCTTTTTGCGCATCAGCGGTGGCAAGAACCCGCTCGACGCGACAAGCGTCCACCCCGAGAGCTACGAGGTGGCCACATCCGTCCTGGAGCGCGCCGGTGTGGCGGCCAGTGAACTCAGCCGCGGCGGCGTGCCCGACATCGAGCGCCGCCTGGGCAGTATCTCGGCGCTGGCAAGCGACCTGGACTGCGGCACCCTCACGCTCATCGACATCGTCAACGAGCTCAAAAAGCCCGGCCGCGACCCGCGAGACGACGCGCCCGAGGTGGTCTTTAGCCGCTCGGCGCTTTCCATCGATGACCTGGAGCCCGGCATGGAACTCAAGGGCACGGTGCGCAACGTTGTGGACTTTGGCGCCTTCGTCGACGTGGGCGTGCACCAGGACGGCCTCGTGCATATCTCAAAGCTGGCCAACCGCTTTGTCAAGCACCCGAGCGACGTGGTGCGCGTCGGTGACACGGTCAAGGTGTGGATTGAAAAGGTCGATCGCGACCGCAAGAAGATCTCCCTCACCATGGTGCAGGGCAAGTAAACCGCCAAAGCAGGGGTACCCCCTGTAGCGACGTGCAAAATCGCGAGTATTCTGCAAATTCCGCCGTTCCGGATGCCCCTCAGAGACGAAAAAACAAAAACAGCCCCCGTTTTAGCGTCGTCAGAGCCAAAACGGGGGCTGTTCCATGCTTCGGTAAACTGGTAAAAGCCTTTACCTTGCTGAATACTCGCGATTTTGCACGTCGCTACAGGGGGTACCCTTGCTTACGGCAGGATATGGAAACCGAGCGCCGCGATATCCTTGGCAAAGCCGCGGACGGTGTCGAGCGAGACCTCGTACGGGTCGCGACCAATGTTCTTGCGCTTGGCCAGGATGCTGTTGGGCACCGTGATGATCTGGCAACCGCAGGCCTCGGCCTGGTAAATATTGATGAGCTCGCGCGTGGACGCCCACAGGACCTCACAGTTGGGCTTGGCGGCGGCCTTCTTAACCGACTCCGTCATAAACGGAATGGGGTCGACGCCGGTGTCGGCGATGCGGCCGGCAAAGAGCGAGATGATGGACGGCGTCTCGGCGTCAACGGCCTCGACCATCTCATCGACCTGCGTAGGCGTAAAGATGGTGGTGACGTTGACCTTGATGCCGTCGGCGGAAAGCTTGCGGACAAGCTCGGCGGTGGACTCGCCCTTGGTGGTCACGCACGGAATCTTGACGTAGACGTTCTCGGCCCAGGTAGCGATCTCGCGCGCCTCGACCTCCATGGTCTCGACGTCGTCGGCAAAGACCTCAAACGAGACGGACACATCGGTGATGTGGGTCAAGACCTCTTTGGCAAACGCGCGGTAATCCGTCACGCCGCCCCTCTTCATAAGGGACGGGTTGGTCGTGAAACCCTGAACGTTGCCGTTCTCGTACATGTCGAGCATGCCCTCGAGGTTTGCACCGTCAGCGAACACCTTGATTGCCATCTGCCTGATTCCTTTCGTTTGCATAAGGCCGGTAAACTGCTAAACACTTTACCTACGTTTATCAAGGCTTGAGCTGCGGTTTTTTATCTTCTCGGCGAACGGTATAAACACCTCAGTGTTTGGATTGATAAATCGATTGAGCATTCAAAAGCGAAGAGTCGCAGTTTGAGCAAACGTCAGAACGCGGGATTCACTAGATGAGGCCGAAATGCTGCATCGCTGTGACGGTACCGTCGTGTGCGACATCGTCGGTCACGTAGTCGGCGACCGCCTTGACCTCGGGCATGGCATTACCCATGGCCACGGCTGTCTCGACGGCGGCGAGCATGCCCAGGTCGTTGCCCGAATCGCCAAAGCCAAAGGTGCGCGCATTTCCCTCGCGGCCCAGATACGCCAGCGCTCGCGCCACGCCCACGCCCTTGTCAATGCCCTTGGGGCTCAGCTCGCGATTCTGGCCACCGGTGTTGCACAGCTCAAACTCGCAATCGATAAAGCCGTCATCATTGGCTACGCGAGCCAGGTCGCCCGCGGTGATGCATACCTTGCCCACGTGCAGACTGCCGTCGACGCGCATTTCCTCGGTGCTGTGCACCACAGAAGTGCCGATCAGAGACGACTGCTCAACACCCGCGGGTTCCAGGGCAAAAGTAGCCACGTTGGTCTCGAAAAAGGCCTCAATCCCTGCCGCGGCCATACGGCGCGCAAGCTCCTCAATAACGTCCTCGTCAAAGCAGTCCTCATGCACCACGCGGCCCTCGACCTCGAGCGTCGCTCCCGCCATGGCAACGACACCCGCCGGGTTCAGCGCGCGCAGGCCATCGGCAATCAGCCACAAGGGACGACCCGTGCAGATAAATGCCTGGTGACCCGCGTCGCGCAGACGATGAAACGCCTCGACGACCGCCTGCGAGGGGTGAACCGCCGAAAAGTCCTTGTCGGTCATGTTGTCGGGATCGAACGACGTCAGCGTGCCGTCCACGTCAAAAAAGAGCACAGCGGGTTCGGGACACGCATCAATCATATGGGTTCCTTTCGAGAATAAGGGCAAACGAAGCATCCATCATATAATGGAGCGACGCAACCAGAGAGGTCACCCATGGAATTTTACGCAAGCTGCCCCGAGGGCTTTGAGTCCGCACTCGCCGATGAGCTTAAACGCCTCGGGCTTTCGCATGTCCGCCGCCTGAAGGGCCGCGCCACGTTTGAGGGCGAGCTCGAAGAAGGCTATCGCGCGTGCCTGTGGTCGCGCCTGGCGAGCCGCGTGTTCGTGGTACTCGGACGCTTTGAGGCGCAGGATGCCGATGAGCTGTACGACGGCGTTTACGACATCGCTTGGGAGACCATCATCCGCCCCGGCGCCACCATCGCCATTACCGCCCGCGGCGTGACCGAGCAGCTGCGCAACACGCGCTTCTCGGCCCTGCGCGCCAAGGACGCGCTGTGTGACCGCCTGGCCGAGACCACGGGCCGTCGCGCCGACGTTGATGCCGCCGATCCCGACGTTCATCTGCTGCTTTCGCTGCGTCAGCGCCGCGCGAGCATCAGCCTGGACCTTTCGGGCGACCCGCTGTTCAAACGCCTGCCGCCCGCAGCGGCCCGCGCCAGCGAGGGCGCGCACGTGCTGCGCCCCGACTACGCCGCCCTGGTGCTGGCGCAAGTCAGCTGGACCGCGCTATGCGAGCGCGAGCTGACGGCCGATGATTACGAGAACGAAGCTCTGCCCACGCTGATCGACGCCTCGTGCGCCGGCGGCGGCCTGCTGCTGGAGGCCGTGAATATCCTGACTGACCGCGCCCCGGGCGCCGCACGCGAGCGCTGGGGCTTTGAGGGCTGGCAGCTGCACGACGCCGCCCTGTGGGAGCAGCTGCTTGCCGAGGCGCGCTCGCGCGAGGCGGCAGCGCGCGAGCGGCAGGCGCGCATCGTGGCCGCAGACATCGACCCCGCCGCCCGCAAGACTGCCGAGCGCATGGTCAAGAGCGCTGGCCACAAGCGCTTTGTCGATTTCTGCGCCGCCAAGTCCGCCACCGTACTGGACCACGCGGGCGCCGTCGCCGGTGCCGCCGTGGTCGCGGATACGACCGAGACACCGCTTTCGCTCATGCACGACGCCATGACGCTGGTCGGTGAGCTGCGCCGCGCGCCCGAGCTTGCCGCGGCACCGGTCGCCGCGCTCACCCGCGACGGATTGCTGGCCCGCGCGCTCCACGCCGAGCCCGCGCGCTCGATTGCCGTCATGCCCAACAACGAGGAGGCGGCTCTTGAGGTCTGGCCTTCGCTCGACCATGCCGCCGCAGCGTTTGAGGCTGCGACCAGCGCGGATACCGAGGCCGAGGTTACGGATGCCAACGAAACCAACGATGAAGCCGCCGCTTCCGCCATGCCCGAACCTGCTGCCACGCTCGACCTGGGCGACGGCAAGCCGCTGCCCGTGCTCATCCCCGAGTCGGAGCAGTTCGCCAACCGCCTGCGCAAGAATGCCCGTCTGCGTCGCAAGTGGGCAAAGCGCGAGGGCGTGAGCTGCTACCGCGTCTACGATGCCGACCTACCCGACTACTCCGCCGCCATCGACCTGTACGAAGGCTGCCCGCAGACGCCGGGCCGCTGGCTCGTCATCGCCGAATACGCCGCGCCCAAGACCATCGACCCCGCACTGGCCCAGGCCCGTATGCTCGACATTCTGGCCATCGCGCCGCGTATCCTGGATGTTCCGGCCGAGCACGTGCACGCCAAGGCCCGCATGCGTTCGCGCGGCGGCTCGCAGTACGGCAAGCAGGGCGCCGGCAAGGGCGGATCGGGCGAGCGCGCCAACATCGCGCGCCGTCGCCTGCCGCTCATCGAAGAGGGCGGACTCACCTTTGCCGTCAACTTTGACGACTATTTGGATGTGGGCATCTTCCTGGACCACCGCGTCACCCGCAACCTGGTGCGCGAGCACGCCAAACAGGCGCGCCGCTTCCTCAACCTGTTTGCCTACACCGGCACCGCCACCTGCTATGCGGCAGACGGCGGCGTCGAGGAGACCGTGACGGTCGACCTTTCCAACACCTACCTGGACTGGGCCGAGCGCAACATGCGCCAGAACGGCTTTGTTGGCCCGCAGCATCACTTTGTGCGCGATGACGTGCTCGCCTGGATTCGCGACCAGCGCCAGACGCGCAACCGCTGGGACCTGATTTTTGTCGACCCGCCCACGTTTTCGAACTCGTCCAAGATGGGCCGCCGCACCTGGGATGTCCAGCGCGACCATGTTGAGCTTTTGGCCGGCGTATCTCGCCTGCTCGCACAGGGCGGGCACGCCATCTTTAGCTGCAACCTGCGCGGTTTCCGCCCCGAAACGCGCAAGCTCGCGCGCGCGGGCGTCGTGCTGGAGGACATTACGGCGCAGACCATCCCCGAGGACTTTGCGCGCAACCAGAAGGTGCACCATTGCTATATCGTGCGCCGCCTGCCCATCGAGGACGCCATGGCCGAGGCCGGCTTTAGCGCCGAGGAAATTGCCGAGCGAACCGAAGAGCTGCGCAACCCCGAGGCCCGCAAGCCCCATGCGGCAGCGCACGCGCACGCACAGGCCGGCAACGGCAAGTCCAACTTTGCCGGCAAACCCTCCCCTGCCGGCAAGTCCAAAAAGAAGAAGTTCTACGCCAGCAAGCCCAAGGGCAAATAAACAAAGTTGCGGTGGAATACGGACTGTTTTGCCTGGAATTAGGCAAATTTAGCCCGTATTTCACCGCAACTCATATTGGGATGGTGGTTGGCGATCTAGCCTTGGGTGACCAGGCGATAGCCGATGCCCACGTGCGTCTGGATATAGCGCGGATGCGCGGGGTCGGACTCAATCTTTTTGCGCAGCGTGCCCATAAAGACACGCAGGCTTGCCAGGTCACTCTTAGTTGCCGTGCCCCAAATCTCGTGCAGGATAAACTGGTGCGTCAGTACCTTGTCGGCGTTATGCGCCAGCAGGCACAGGAGCTTGTACTCAATCGGCGTCAGGTGCAGCTCCTCGCCATCCACCGTGGCAATGCCGGCATCAAAATCGATATGCAGCTCACCGGTATCGAACGAGCCCTCGGAGACAACGCCGCCCGTTTGCGCATACGAAAGGCGCCTGAGCGTCGTGCGAATGCGCGCAAGCAGCTCCTCGACCGAAAACGGCTTGGTCAGGTAGTCGTCGGCGCCGGCATCGAGCGCGCGAATCTTGTCCGCGTCCTCGTTGCGCGCCGATACCACGATGATCGGCATACCCGACCATGCGCGCACCGACTCCACCACCTTGACGCCGTCCATATCGGGCAGGCCCAGATCGAGCAGCACAATGCTCGGTGCCTGCGATGAGGCGGCGGCGATGGCGGCATGGGCAGTCTCAACGGCCATATGACGCAAGCCGTGCGCCTCGAGCGCGGCAACGATAAGGTTGCGGACGGCGGGATCGTCCTCAACGACCAAGATGAGCGGTTTTACGGCAGAGTTCGGCACGGCGCTACTCCTTATCAAACGAAACGTCGGCGACGGGAAGCTCAATCGTAAAGACCGAGCCGTGCGGGTCCGCCGCGGCAACCTCTATGCTACCGCCATGCGCCAACGCAATGGAGCGGCAGAGCGAAAGACCCAGGCCAACGCTGCGGTGGCTGTCGGCAAGACCGTGGTTGGCGGTATAGAACGACTCAAAGATCCGCTCGCGGTCCTCGGGTGCGATGCCCGGACCATCATCGGCCACCGAGCACGCCACGCGTCCATCGTCGACGCTAATCGAGATCACGATATGCGAGCCTGCGGGCGTATAGGTGATGGCGTTGTTCACCAGATTGACCACCAGCTGCACCATCAGGCGCGCATCGACGTTGACGAGCGCCGGCTCATCGCACGCCACCACCTTAAGGTCGTGCTCGCGCACGGCCGGATTTACGTGGCGCAGTGCCTCCTCGACGATATCGTCCATGAGCTCGAGCGTAGTCGACAGATGCATGCCGCCGCCCTCGAGCTTGGTGATGGCGAGCAGGTTCTCGACGGTAGCGTTGAGCCATTGCGCATCCGAGCGAATGGACAGGAGCAGGCCGCGGCGCGTCTGGCTATCGAGCACGGCCGTGCCGGTCGAGCCCTGGTCGAGCAGCACGTCGGCATTGCCCGAAATACTGGTGAGTGGCGTGCGCAGGTCGTGCGAGATGGAGCGCAGCAGGTTGGCGCGCAGCTGCTCGTTTTTGGCGAGCACCGCCGCCTCCTCGCGGGCCTCCATGGCGCGGGCGCGATCGAGCGCCAGCTCGCCTTCGCTCACGATGGCATCAGCAAGTGTCCGCTCCTCGTGCGTCAGCACGTCGGGCTCGGCAACGATAGCCAGCACGCCCACCACCGAGGCGGGGTCGCCCGAGCGCACGAAGCCGTCACCTGTGCGGACCGTCAGGTAGATGCCATAAAACGCCGAGCCGCCAAACGTGGCGTCGAGCGGCGTCCCCACATAGGCGGACGCCGAGAGCCGCGGCGGCATCTGCGGCGCCAGCTCGTGCACCGGCGCGGCGTCACCCACGGCCGTGTACGTCGCACGCGGCAGCAAGTCATCATCGTCGGCGTCGGCGCTGTACCACACGACCGGACAGCCCGAAAGTCGAGCCAGCTGCGTTGCCATGGCATGCACAATCTGCTGCTGATCGGCACACCGTTGCAGCATGCGGTTGGTCTCGAGCACCATATGCGTGCGACGGTCGCTGGCGGCAGCCTGTGCCAAGGCGCGGCGCAGGGCCAACGCAATCGAGCTCGACACAAGCGAGACCACGAACATGATGAAGAACATGCCGGGATAGACGCGGTCGATAAGCGACAGCGAGTAGCGCGGGTCGACAAACAAGAAGTTGTAGAGCGCCACGGCGGCAGCCGAGCTCAGCAAGCAATACAGACGACTCCAGGTAAAGAATGCGCACAGCTGAACGGCGAACACATAGACGATCATGATGCTCGGCGCGAGACCCGGATGGTCGAGCAGCGCGCCCACAATCGTCGCCGCGACCAGCAGCCCCACCGATACGCAGGCGTCATACAGAGGAGTGCGGCGCGTCAGCGTTGTGCGCCGCCACCAAAAGTTATCGGCGATATCGCCGTCCGCACGGACGTCCATCAGCGCCCCGCCCCTCTCTCAAAAACAAAAACCACCACAAAGGGACAGGCACCTTTGTGGTGGTTTCCCTTGTGGTGGTTCCAAGTGTATAGCCTTTGCAACCGGCGGTCGCTAGACAAACAGCACGTGCGCGAGCAGGGCACACACGCACACTGCTCCAAATACCAGTGCCACAATCGAGATCACGCGGTCGGCCATATCCATGTTGGCCCGATTCGTAAAGAACCGATCTTCGGCGGCATCGGCGCGTGCCTCGCGCACCACTTCGGCAAGCGCCTCGCGGCCATCGAGCGCCTTTGCATCCATGTTTGCCTCCCCGGTCTCAATCTTGTCCATCGAAAACCAACTCCATGCAACCTGTCGGCGCCTACGGGCGCTCGTTGGGAGCCAGGCGCTGCATCTTGTTCACGGCCTTGAACTTGGTGAACAGCGGCACGTACTCAAAGCTTACGTTGGAGTTCTCCAGGCCGTACCAACGCGCGGGCGTGCCGGCGGCGCGGCGGATGATGTACTTGAGCGTGATGGCCGTACGCTCGCTCGGCTCCACATCGCTTTCGGGCGCCAGAAGCTTACGGATCAGGACGACCTTGAACGTGCCGATGTTACCCGGATCCTTGTAGACCGAGTAGTCATGCGTCTGCGGCGGCAGCTCGCCGGTGGCGGCCAGGTCCTGAACGACCTGACGCAGATAGGCATTGACGCGCTGGTTAATCTTGTAGCCCAGGTACAGATGCACGCGGAACACGTAGTCGGTACCGAACGTCTCGACCGAATAGGCAAAGGTATGCGGCTCGTCCATGGTCTCGACGTTCACGAACCACCAGGCGTGAGCACGCTTGGGATGCTTGTCCAAGATCGAATAGACGATATCGCGGTCGATGTAGTCGGTATGGGTGTCCTTGGTCAGGTACACGACGTTGTCGCTCATGCGCTCATAGCGATCGTCGTCGCGCAGGCGCTTGAGCTGCGGCAGGTAGCTGCGCAGCGGCAGCAGCGTAAACTGGCGCTGCTCGACCGCCGTGCCGTTGTACCAGCACACCATAATGCCCATGATGAGTGCAGCCATGAGAATGGTGAAGTAGCCGCCGTGGAAGAACTTGGTGAGCGAGCTCACGAAGAAGAAGCCTTCGAGCAAAAGGAAGAAGGCCGCGAAGATCCACGGAGCAACCTTGAGCTTGCGCTCCTCGTGCAGGTAGAAGA
>DBEWTR010000079.1:0-3736 GCA_048205775.1 Collinsella sp.
GATGGCGACGAAGGGGCGCTCGGGCTCGGCGAAGATGCCGGTCAGCGTGTCGACCTCCTTCTCGAGCAGGAAGCCGGCGACGGCAGGCAGGTAAGCGGCGGGGCCCACGACGGAACCCTGGGCGCGGTGAGTGGTGCCGAAGGCATCGAGAACGAAGACGTCACCATAGGAAGCGAGCTTCTTGGCGATCTCGGGATCGTTCTTCTTCTCACGCTTATCGAAGCGGACGTTCTCGAGAACGAGGACCTTGCCCGGCTCGACGGCGGCAACAGCCTCAGCAGCCTTCTCGCCGTAGGTGTCGGCGACAAAGGCAACGTCGAGACCAGAGAGCTCGGCGAGCTTCTTGGCGACAGGCTCAAGGGAGAGCTCGGGCTGGAAGCCGGTGCCCTCGGGACGGCCGAGGTGGCTCATGAGGATGACGCGAGCGTTGTGCTCAACGAGATAGTTGATGGTGGGCAGGGCAGCCTTGATACGGGTGGTGTCGCCAACGACGCCATCCTTGATAGGCACGTTGAAGTCAACGCGGACGAGAACGCGCTTGCCGTCGACATCGATGTCGCGAACGGTCTTCTTGGTAAAGGCCATGTTTGCTTCTACCTTTCGTACGTGTCTGCCTCCCATTACGGCAGACGATTTCTTATAAAAAGGGCGCGACCCTAGGGTGTAAGCCCTATAAGGCCGCGCCCTTCTTTAGACGCTCAACGAGCTATTCGCTAAAAGCTAAATTAAGCAACGAACTTCTCGAAGTACTTGATGGTGCGGACCATCTGAGAGGTGTAGGAGTTCTCGTTGTCGTACCAAGAGGTGACCTGAACGAGGGTCTGACCGTTGCCGAGGTCAGAGCACATGGTCTGAGTGGCGTCGAAGATGGAGCCGTGGGTCTCGCCGATGATGTCGGTGGAGACGATGTCGTCCTCGTTGTAGCCGAAGGTCTCGGAGATGGTGGCAGCGTAGGCCTTCATAGCGGCGTTGACCTCGTCGACGGTGACCTTCTTGTCAACGACAGCGTAGAGGTTGGTGATGGAGCCGGTCGGCGTCGGGACGCGCTGGGCGGCACCGATGAGCTTACCGTTGAGCTCGGGGAGAACCAGGCCGATAGCCTTGGCAGCACCGGTGGTGTTGGGGACGATGTTAACGGCGCAGGCGCGGCTACGACGCTTGTTGCCCTTGCGCTGCGGGCCGTCGAGCGGCATCTGGTCGCCAGTCCAGGCGTGAATGGTGGTCATGATGCCGGACACGATGGGAGCGAAGTCGTTCAGACCCTTGGCCATCGGGGCGAGGCAGTTGGTGGTGCAGGAAGCAGCGGAGATGATGTTGTCCTCAGCGGTCAGCGTCTCATGGTTGACGTTGTACACGATGGTGGGCAGATCGCTGCCAGCCGGAGCGGAGATGACGACCTTCTTGGCGCCAGCGTTGATGTGGGCCTGAGCCTTAGCCTTGCTGGTGTAGAAGCCGGTGCACTCGAGAACGACGTCAACGTCGAGGTCGCCCCAAGGCAGGTTGTTGGCGTCGGCCTCCTTGTAGATCTTGATCTCCTTGCCGTCAACGGTGATGGAATCCTCGCCAGCAACGACCTCGTGATCGCGAGCGTAGTTGCCCTGCGTGGAGTCGTACTTCAGCAGGTAAGCGAGCATATCGGGAGAGGTGAGGTCGTTGATAGCGACGATCTCGGAGCCCTCATGACCGAACATCTGACGGAAAGCCAGACGACCGATGCGACCGAAGCCGTTAATAGCAACCTTTACTGCCATTGTGTCTCCTTTCGTAAGGCCCCCGCGAGCTACAGCGCCCGCCGTTGAGGCCCACAAACTAACCACTCGCCTAATATACCTTTTTTTTGACTTGAATTTCACGAGAATGCTCGAAATTGAAAATCAAATTTACGTTAAAACGTTTTAAAGACTAAAATAGCAGCTAAATCCGTATATAAGTCGATACTTCAAACTACCTGTTTGCTTCAATGAGCTTTTCAAGCCTCAAAACGCGATGGTACAGGGCAGACTTCGACAAGGGAGGGTCAGCCATCTCCCCCAAATCACGCAGCGACAGATCGGGATAGCGCTCGCGCAGGTCGCAAAAGACCGCCAAGGCATCCGGAAGCGCATCGCGAAGGCCACGCTGCTCGAGCTCATCGATCAACGCAAGCTGATGCTGGGCGGCACCGGCAATTCTGGTCTGGTTGGCGAGCTCGGCGTTCACGCGACGGTTTACGTCGTTCTTAACCAATTTGACCGCGCGCGCTTCCTCGATCTCGGCAACGCTGCGCTTGGCGCCGACCAGCTTTAGGAGCTGCTCGATCTCCTCGGCGCTCTTAATGTACACGGCATATGACCCCCGCCGCGCATTAATACGAGCATGGACCCCAATCTGCTCCAACAGATCGCAAAGCCCCTTGGCATATTGCTCGCCCTGCACCGCGATCTCCAAATGAAAATCGCCGCGTGGATCGGCCACGAAGCCGCCCGCGATGAGCGCGCCGCGGATATAGGCAAGCCTGCAGCAGGGACGGGCAACGATATGTCGGGGCACGCCGGCGACAAGTCCTCCCCTGCGGTCGAGGATGCCCAGCAGCACCAGAGCCTTATCCAGGTCTGGCTGATCAGGCAAGGTGATGAGGTAGTTTCGAACCTTATGCAATACAGATTTACGAACGGTGAATTCCGTTTTGAGCTTAAGGATGCGATGCGTCAGTGTGATCATCGTGCGCGCGACGGCGCCCGTCTCGGTCGCGACCGTCAAACGATACCGCCCGGAGCCGGCCAGCGAAAGTGTACCGCTCACACGCGTCAGGGCGGCAAGCGTCGACAAATCGCAGTATTCACATTCGGGTTCGCAGCGCGCGAGTTCGTCACGCACCTCGGCGGTAAACGACATGCAGGCCTATGCTTTCGTGTTGGCGCGCGACAGGTCGCGGTGGGAAATGCTCACGTGATATTGAGCGCCTTCCAAATAACGTGCCGTGGCCTCGGCGATGGCAACGCTGCGGTGTTGACCGCCCGTGCAGCCGATGGCAATAGAAAGCTGTGGCTTGCCCTCCGCGATATAGCCCGGCATCACCGTATCGAGCAGCTGCGTCCAAGCTTTCCAGAACTCCTGGGTCTTGGGATGGTCCAGAACAAAGTCGGAGACCTTCTTATCGAGACCGGTCATGGTGCGCATCTCGGGATCGTAGAACGGATTGGGCAGGAAGCGAACGTCGATCATAATGTCCGCCTCAACGGGCATACCGTGCTTAAAGCCAAACGAGAACACGTGAACGTCCATGAGCTGCTGGTCGGACAACTCGGAGAACGCCCTGCGCAATTTGTTGCGCAGGGCAGAGGTACGCAGGCGGCTCGTGTCGATGATCATATCGGCTCGGTCGCGCACACCCTGCAGCTGCAGGCGCTCGCGCTGAATCGCATCGGCCGTAGTCTCCCCCGGCTTGGCAATGGGATGGCGGCGGCGGTTTTCGCTATAACGACGGATCAGCACCTCGTCAGAGGCCTCGAGAAACACGATGTCACAGCTCATCTCGCGCTCCTCGAGTGCGGCAACGGCATCGAGCAGCTCATCGAACAAGCCCTGGCTGCGCAGGTCACAGGTGACGGCGAGATGCCTGCCCACGCCCGTATTGATGCCGACGAGCTCGGCAAGCTGGGCGATGAGACGCGGAGGCAGGTTATCGATGCAAAAATAGCCCATGTCCTCGAACACGTGCATGGCCTGTGTGCGGCCCGATCCGGACATTCCGGTG
>DBEWTR010000080.1:0-2993 GCA_048205775.1 Collinsella sp.
CGCCTGCACCCGGGCTTTTAGCAAGCGGGAGACCATATAGGTTTTCAACGTCCATGCCATTAAGATTTCATGCAAAGAGGAGCGTGAACTATGGAATCGATCGTTAAGTTCTTGGAGAAAGGTCAGCCGTACTTCGACAAGGTCTCTAAGAACATCTACCTTCAGGCCATTAAAGACGGCTTTTTGGCAGCAATGCCCATCATCCTGTCTTCTTCTGTCTTCCTGCTTATTTCGACCCTGCCGGGCGTTGTCGCCACGGTCGGCGGCTTTACGCTGCCCGACTGGTGGAACGTCGACGTCGTGAACTTCTGCAACAAGGTTTACAACTTCACGATGGGCGTCGTGGGCATCATGGTCGCCGGCACCACCGCAAGCGCGCTGACCGGCTCCAAGAACCGCCGCATGCCTGCCGGCAAGGCCATCAACGCCACGAGCACCATGGTCGCCGCCATGTGCGCTATGCTCATCTTGGCCGTTACCCAGACGAGTGCCAAGATCGACGGCGCCGATGTCTCGGTGTTCTTTACCGACAACATGGGCACCAAGGGCCTGCTGAGCTCCTTTGTCGCCGCATTTGCCACGGTCAACATCTATGCCTTCTGCATTAAGCGAGACATCACCATCAAGCTGCCCAAAGAAGTCCCCGGCGCCATCGCCCAGAACTTCCGCGACATCTTCGCCTTCAGCTTCTCCATCCTGTTTGTCGCCGTCATCGACGTTATCTGCCGCACCTGCTTGGCCGTCCCGTTTGCCAACGTCATCTCCACGCTGGTGAGCCCGCTGTTCGCCGCTGCCGATTCCTACGCCGGCCTCGCCCTCATCTGGTTCATGATCCCGCTGTTCTGGTTCATGGGCATCCACGGCCCCTCGGTCGTTAAGCCTGCCCTCAACGCCGCGCTGTTTGGCAACATCACCACCAACCTCGCCACGCTGCAGGCCGGCGGTCACCCCGCCCTCGCCCTGACCGAAAACTTCGGTAACTACATCGGCGAACTCGGCGGCACCGGCGCCACGTTCATTGTCCCGATCATCTTCCTGCTCTTTATGCGCTCCAAGCAGCTCAAGGCCGTCGGCAAAGCCTCTGTCGTGCCCGTGATGTTCGCCGTCAACGAGCCGCTGCTGTTCGCCGCGCCCATCATCCTCAACCCGTACTTCCTGATCCCGTTCCTGTTTGCCCCCGTGGCCAACGTCCTCATTGGTAAGTTCTTCATCGACTTTTTGGGCATGAACGGCTTTATCTATGCCATGCCGTGGGCACTCCCCGGACCGATCGGCACCTTCATCGACACCAACTTCCAGCCGATCTCTCTGGTCCTGGTTGTCGTCCTGCTGGTCGTTGACTTCTTGATCTACTACCCGTTCTGCAAGGCCTACGACAACGTCCTGTGCAAGCAGGAGGCCGAGACCCTGGCTGAAGAAGAGGCCGAGGAGACCAAGGCCGTCAAGACCGCTGCCGCCCCCGCCGTTGAGGCTCCTGTTGTCGAGACCGCTTCTGCCACTGAGGCCTCCGCAGCTCCGTCCGCCCTTAAGGGCAAGGATCTGAGGGTTCTGGTTCTGTGCGCTGGCGCCGGCACCTCTGCACTGCTCGCCAACGCGCTTAAGGAAGGCGCCGACGAGCTGGGCATCGACATTACCGCCAACGCCGGTGCCTACGGCAGCCACTACGCCATCATGGACCAGTACAACGTCATCGTCCTGGCTCCGCAGGTTCGCACCTATTACAACGAGATGAAGGCCGACACCGACCGCCTGGGCATCACGCTGCTGTCGCCCAAGGGCAAACAGTACATCGACCTCACTAAGGATCCCAAGGGCGCCGTCGCCTGGATCGAGGAAAACCTCGAGGCATAAGACGCTGACACCACCTGCCGCTTGCAGACAATAAATGGCCCGTGCATCGATGTGTGATGCGCGGGCCATTTTGTTTAGACCGCACCCGTCCTCCTGTTCATCTCAATCTGTAACATCTAGCCGAGTTTTTCGGTCCTAGCTGTTACAGATCGAGATGAACGCACAGGCCAAGCCGAAAATCTCAATCTGTAACATGTAGACCACTTTTGACCGCTTAGACGTTACAGATCGAGACAAACGGAATATACCGGACCGAATTGTCTAAATCTGTAACAACTAGCTGAGATTTTCGGCCCTACCTGTTACAGATTTAGACGAACAGGCCGAGCACGTCTACGCCCGCAGGTCCTTTACGCTGGAACGCTCGACCAGCACACCCGAGACAAGCGTACGGCTTCTGGAGCTCGGGGCTTCTAGGCCCGCAACGACCTCGTTGAGCGCACGAACGCCCAGCTCGCGGTGGCGAAACTTCACCGACGTCAGAATCGAGTTGGGAATCGTCTTGTAGAGCTCATCGTCGAAGCCGATCACGGACACGTCGTCGGGCACACTGAGCCCTTTGTCACGTAGAGCCATCATCACGCCGTTTGCCATGCAGTCGTTAGCAGCGAGGACCGCCGTGCAATCGGGTTTATCGGCAAGCACAAGGCCCGCGGCATAGCCACTATCCGCATTCCAATCGCCTTGCAGAGGCTCGGGCGGCTCAATGCCACGCGCCTCGAGTGCCGCACGCCAACCTTTCATACGGCACTGGCTCGACAACGACTCTTTCTTACCAGAGACGAAGTACACGTTTTTATGCCCGTGGTTCAAGAAGTACTCGCACGCCATGCGCGCGCCGCCCTCTTGGTCGTCACTGACGGTGGAGCAGGTAGGATGTTCCATCGGTGTGATAATCACCGTCTTGAGGTCCTTCGGTGCCTCAAAGGTATCAAAGTCATCGACCATCTGACGCAGGTTGAAGATCATGCCATCAACAGGCAGCTGCGACATCCTACGCGCCGCTTCGGCAAGGGTCATCTTCTCCCCCGCCCGCTTCTTAATCATCGTGAGCGCAAAGCCGCGTTCTTCGGCGGCATCGGCGATACCGTCAATCATGTCCACGGCGCCGCCCGACAAGTGGAACATCACCACGCCGATGC
>DBEWTR010000167.1:0-6529 GCA_048205775.1 Collinsella sp.
GACTTGTGCAAGGACCCCTTGCGACTCGATAGGTATAACTGCATAAAATGCCTGCTCAAGGCGCCTGTGCGAACAATGGTTGCACAGGCGCCTTTTTTGCATAGGAAGGGCGCTGTTACAGGGTTTTTGGCATGCTTTATGCAATCGAGATGTGGAAAACTCCTGTTGAGAGGATGTGAGTTTTACGCAATTGACGTGCGCCTTTTGAGTAAAACCGCAGGTCGCGATTTGCACGGGGTACTATGCAGCGCGATCGAATCACACGCAGCTCAAACGCAGCAAAAACGCACTACGGAGGTTTCCAGCTACATGAGGATCGATTCACGAAAACCGAAAGCCGCCGCCCTTTCCGCCGCTCTGACCGTGGCACTTTTGGCGGGCGCCGGTGCAACTGATGCCCACGCCGCAACATTGTCCGATACGGTTGGATCTACGCCGTCCGAGACGACGCTGGTACAGCCCGTTGACTATCGCGGCGATGGTTATGGTTCCATGCAGGAGTGGAACGCCTCGATGGAGGCCAAGCGCGATTCCCTGGAGATGCGCGCTCAGATCATCATGAATATGTATGGCGACTATGCCACCGATGACGAGCGCGCTGTGCTGCAGGGCTGTATCGACGGTGCGGGTAGCCTGTTGACGATGGGGGAGGTCGACGCGAAGTCGACCGAGCTCGATGAGCTGCGCACTGCGCTTGAGGGTGCCAAGCGCAATGCGCTCGAGGCTGCCGCCGAGGCGGAGGCTGCCGAGGCTTCGTACTACAACGCCGGTTACACTCCGTCCTACGCGTCTGCCGCGTCCTGCACGAACGGATCGGGCCTGACGCGCTCTGCGGGTGTCAATAACTACAACGGGCGCCGCGAGACCTATTACAGCAGCAATGTGCTTTATCACTATCGCACGGGCGAATGGACTCAGGATTCTGAGGGCTTCTGGCGCGATTCCGACGGCTATTACGTTGTTGCCGCGGGCGATATGGCCCAGGGCTCGACCTTTACGGGCTCCAAGGGTGATTGCAAGGTCTATGACTCCGGCTGCGCTGCCGGAACCACCGACTACTACACCGGTTGGTAATTTTTCTGCATCACGGATATTTGGCGGACGGGTGTCTTTACCGAGCTTTAGGGCAACGTAAAGACGTCCGTTCTATGTATGCGCCTGAGCTAACAGAGCCCTTACCGTGACGGTACGTCGCGCATATGGGCGCGGGGCACACTAGTTCATGAGAAATAAGGTCTTTCTCTTGGAGGAAGTGGTCTTGTGAATGTTCGAGATATTGCCGTTGCCGCCGTCGCGTTGATGCTTGGCTGCCTTGGTCCCACGGCCGCGCTCGTCGCGGGCATGCAGGGGACATGCGGGGCTGCTCCTATCGTGGTCGGCGCGCTGATCGCGGCCACGCTGCTGGGAAGCGCAGGCGTGGTTCTTTGCCGCGACGATGAGGACGAGGTGCCGGGGTCGCAACGCTAACTGTTGTGAGATCGGCCGCCGGTCATAGACGAAGATGAAGGCCGCCGCAGGGGAAAGGTTCCCTTGCGGCGGTTTTGCTGTTAAGGCTGTTGAATGCGGCGCGTCGGCGCTACCAGCTTTTCTCGATATCGCGGATGCGCCGATAGAGCCACTCGTTTTGCGGTGCCTGGATATCGTGTTTGGCTGCGAGGCGGCAGATGGTGCCCGCGAACTCATCAACCTCGGTTTTGCGCCTTGCAATGCGGTCTTGAGCCATCGAGGGCATACCGGCGGGGTCGATTCCCTCGATGAGGTGCACCATTTGCGCCAGGTCTGCCTCGGTCAGTTCAACGCCCTCGGCGTTGGCGACCGCAAGCGTTTCGCGCATGGCGGAAACAAAGCAGCGACGCTGCTCGGAGCCCGGCTCCGTGGCGCTTCCGTAGGTCCCGCCGTAGGCCATGCAGGTCTGGTTGATGCCGTCGTTGAGCATGAGTTTGGCCCACATGCGGTGGGCGATGTCGTCCTCGACGGTATGGGCGATGCCGCAGCGCGTATAGAGCTCGTCGATCGCGGTGATGGTTGCGGGGTTCGTGCCGGCCTCCGCGCCAAAGCGGATTTCGCCCGCATTGGTAAAGGTGAGCGCGCCGTTGAGAAACACGGCGTCCATGCCCTGGCAGATACCAAGAACGGTATGCTCCCAGCCAAAGCGTTCGGCAATCTTTTGCTCGCTCGTAATGCCGTTGCACAGCGAGGCGATGAGCGTGTTGGGTCCCACGACGCGCTCCATAGTCTTGAGTGCTTGGTCGAGACCGGTGGTCTTGACTGTCAGGATGACCAGATCGGCGGGCGTCGCCTCGCTGGCACGGACGGACGTGAGATCGCAGGGCTTGCCGTTGACGGTGAGTGCGTCGTTCGCATGACGCTCAAAACGGGCATCATCCATGACGTATTCGACGGCGTCATTGCCGAGGGCCTTGGCAATCATGCTGCCGTAGAGCAGGCCGACGCCGCCCTTGCCGATAAAAGCGACCTTGTTGATCTGCATGTGAATCATCTCCCCATATAAAAGGCGCCCGCGTAAGGGGCGCCTGATGGATTGTATGCTGCCAAGGTGATTGGTGGGTGCGCGGGGCGGCTGTTATGAAAAAGAAACTATTGCGCTGTGCGCTTATGCCGCGGGGCAGACCGCAAAGACGCGGGCGGGGTATCCGACGCCATCGCGGACCTTGGGGAAGGTGCAGAAGATGACGGAACCCGTGGCGGGAAGCTCGTCCAGATGGTCCATGACTTCGATCTGATAGCGGTCGACCGAGAGGATGTATTGCTCGCCGGGGTAGGGGTAGGCGTCCTCACGTGTGGTCACGCTCGTCTCCTTTCATCGGGCTTTTTGCTGATGTTAAAGCGGTGCCGTGACGGCTCGATTTCTGCTGCGTTACGATACGTTCTCAATTGCGATTCCGATGTGTTTCGATGACGTGACGGGTTTGTTTCGCCTTGTCAGGGCTTCGATGGGAGGGGAGGGGCCGTGCAATACCGCGTTGACCCTAAAAGTGGTAACCGAATATCCGCTCTGGGTCTGGGCTGCATGAGGTTTCCCGGTGCGCCGGGACGTCCGGATGCGAAGACAGCCGATGCCATCATTTCCCGTGCGGTGGAGCAGGGGATTAACTACCTGGACACGGCCTATCTCTATCCCGGCAACGAGGCGTGCGTGGGTGCGTCGCTTGAGCGCCTGGGCTTGCGCGACCAGGTTTTGCTCGCAACCAAGCTGCCGCATGCTTCGTGCAAATGCGCGGAGGATTTCGACCGGTTCTTCGACGAGCAACTGCGCCGCCTACGGACTGACCATATCGACTATTACCTCATGCACAACATTACCTCGCCCGCCCAGTGGGAACGTGTGGTGGCGTTGGGCATCGAGGACTGGATCGCGCGTCAAAAGGCGGCGGGGCGTATTCGCCAGATTGGTTTTTCGTACCACGGCAGCGCAGCGGACTTCCTGACGATGCTCGATGCATATGAGTGGGACTTTTGCCAGATCCAGTACAATTACGCTGGAGAGCGATATCAGGCGGGAACAGCGGGGCTCATGGCCGCCGCCGAGCGAGGCCTCGCGGTGTTTGTGATGGAGCCGCTGCTGGGCGGGCGTTTAGCGGGCAAGCTGCCGCCACGGGCCCGCGCTGTGCTCGATAGTGCCCGTGACCCGCATTTGCGCACTCCTGCCGCCTGGGGTCTTTCGTGGGTGTGGAATCATCCCCAGGTGACCATGTTGCTTTCTGGTATGACCGATACCGCGCAGGTGGATGAGAATTCGTCACTGGCAGACCTCGCGTTGCCGAATTCGATGACTGCCAACCAGCTCGACACGATCGCGCACGTGCTGGATGAGTTTGAAAAATCGAATCGCGTGCCCTGCACGGGATGCGGCTACTGCATGCCATGTCCCAAGGGTATTAACATTCCCGGCTGCTTTGCCGCCTACAACGCGAGCTACGCGCATAGTTGGTTTACGGGGCTGTCGCAATACTTTACGGCGAGCGCGGTGCGCACAAGCGAGGCCAAGCTGGTGAGCAATTGCGTCAAGTGCGGCAAATGCGCGCGCCACTGCCCGCAGCATATCGATATCCCCGAGCGTCTCGATGACGTGCGCCGACGCTTCCAGCCGGGCCCCGTAACGGCCATGCTTAAAGTCTTCGGCAAAACACGCTCCTCGTGACCCTTTTATAACTTGCGGTGGAATAGTTCCTGTTTGCGGCAGAATAGGGCTTAAACAGGGACTATTCCACCGCAACTGAAGGGGGCTGTCGTGGGCCATCGGGATTCATGTAATGATTCGCGTGGGGTTCGTTGGGGCATTTTGGGCGCTGGGCACATTTCTCATCGATTTGCATCGTCGCTCAAGAAGGTCGACGGGGCACGGCTGGTGGCTGCGGCCGGTCGCACTCCTGCACATGTCGAGGAATTTTGCCGAGCGTTTTCGATCGATGCTGCGCATGGCCATGCCTCGGCCGACGATAACGGCGATGCGGCTTATGACGCGCTGATTGCCGACCCCGATGTCGACGCAATCTACTTGGCTCTTCCGCATGGCATGCATACGCGTTGGGCCTGTCGCGCGCTGTGCGCCGGAAAGGCCGTGCTGTGCGAAAAGCCGGCCGTTTTGAGTGAGGAAGAGGCTCTCTCTATCGCCTCCACCTCTCGCGAGCGCGGCGTGCTGTTTATGGAGGCGATGAAGAATCGGTTTTGCCCGATGCGCACTCGCGTGAAAGACTTGCTTGCGTCGGGTGAGCTTGGCCGTATCGTCTCGATTGAAAGCGTGCAAAAGCTCGATTACGGCGAGTCTCCTTCGGGCTATCTGCTTGATCCGCTGCAGGGCGGCTGTCTATATGACATGGGCTGTTATGCGGTCGGTTGGTTTGAGGATTTGCTCGCGGGCGCGTGCGAGGTTTCGTCCCGTGAAGTTCGCTGGCGTGACGTATCAGGCGGCCGTGTCGATTGGGCCGACGAGATCCATATGAGCGTCGGCAGTATACCCATTCATATGGTGTGCGACGGCAAAGCAGCATATGAAAGCCGCTTAACGATTGCCTGTGAGCGGGGCTCGTTGGAAATCGAGCGTCTTCATCGCCCCGAGCTCGCCCATGTGAAGTACTCCGACGGTCGAGCACTCGAAATCGATGCACCATTTGAGGTCGATGATTTTTACGGTGAGGCATCGCATGCGACACAGCTCATTCAGGCGGGGAAACTCGAAAGCCCCATCATGTCCCTAGCCGCTACACAGCGCTGTGCGCACATCATCGATGCGATTCGCTTGAAACTTTAGGGCGTGGGGGCATGGCGCCAACGCCTGGAATGCCTTGGAGGTCTTTGCCCCTGATGCCTCTTTTATAACTTGCGGTGGAATATGGTCTGTTTGCGCCAAAATAGGGCACCAATAGACCGTATTTCACCGCAACTGATAAGGGAGAGCTGGAGATGCTGACGATTGGGTGTCATCTTTCGACGACGAAGGGCTATCGGGCAATGGGGGAGACGGCGCTATCCATTGGCGCCAACACCTTTGCATTCTTTACGCGCAACCCGCGCGGCGGCAAGGCGAAAGATCTTGACATGGATGACGTGGCGGCCCTGCGCGAGCTTATGGAGCAAAACGACTTTGGCCCGCTCGTGGCTCATGCCCCGTATACCTATAACCCCTGCTCGGCCAAAGAGCGGGCGCGCGAGTTTGCCTTGGAGGCAATGGCCGAGGACTTACAGCGTCTGGAAGCGCTGCCCGGCGACTACTACAACTTCCATCCCGGTGCGCATGTGGGGCAGGGTGCCGATGCTGGCATTCAAATGATCGTTGACACCTTGTGTCAGGTGATGTTTGAGGGCCAGCAGACGACGGTGCTGCTTGAGACCATGGCCGGCAAGGGTACCGAGGTGGGCCGCAGCTTTGAGGAACTGGCGCTCATCATTGAGGGTGTTGCCGACAAGCGCCCCGAGCTGTCGGCCAAGTTGGGCGTTTGCCTGGACACCTGCCATGTGAATGACGCCGGCTACGACATCATCCATGATCTGGACGGTGTGCTCGACGAGTTCGATCGTGTGGTGGGTATCGAGCGCCTGCGCGCCGTGCATATCAATGACTCCAAGAACCCCTGCGGTGCCCATAAGGATCGCCACGAGTGCATCGGCAAGGGCTACCTGGGTAGTGAAGAGTTTGGCGGCGGTATGCAGGTTATGCAGAATATTGTATCGAATGGCCGCTTGCGCGCATTGCCATTCATTTTGGAGACACCGAACGAACTTGCAGGTTATGCGGCTGAAATTAAACTGTTAAGGTCATTGCAGCAGTAATGACTGTCACTAAGTGGAGTGTTCCATTCACGTTATGGGTTTGTTTCAATCAGTTTTCTAATTGCAGTTTCGCATTTACGGGTGCATAATATCCAACAGTTTTTGCAGACCTCTGAATCAAACGGGGTCACCGGAAGGAGACTGATTATGAAGCTCAAGAAGCTTGGCGCATTTGCCGCCACGGGCGCCATGGCGCTCGCCCTCGCACTGACGGGCTGCGGCTCGTCCAACGCCACCT
>DBEWTR010000173.1:0-6002 GCA_048205775.1 Collinsella sp.
ATGCCGCCACCGAGCAGCTCTTCGGCCACGTCAAGGACGAGTTCTACAGGGGCCGCGAGTGGAAGACGTTCGAGGATTTCAAACGCGACCTGGAGGAATACATAGTCCACTGGAACACGAGCCGGAGGCAGGTAAGATTGAGGGGCCTGACCCCGGAGGAGTACCGGAATCAGGCCCTTGCGGCCTAGTCGCTATTTAGGGCGTCCAAGATTTGGGGCGCAGTTCATTGTCCGTTCTAGCGGGCTTAATCAGGTGATCGGTTAACGCGCAGTAGTGCAGGCAAACCTTACGCAAACAGACCGTAGATGCTGATGTTGGCCTTGGCGTAGAGGCCGTTAGCATACTCGGTCCACTTGGAGCTGGCGCTCGAAGCCTGCGAGGAGTACTGCTGATAAGCAGTGTAGCAGGCGGTCATGGCCTGCTTGTAGGTAGCGCTATCGGCCGTAAAGGCATCATCGGCAAAGGCCTTGGCATAGGTGCTGTCGGCATCCTTCCAAGTGCCCTTTGAGCTATCCCACTCATCGCCAGCAAGGTTGATGATGTAATCGGCGTAGTCCTTGCTCGCGGTCTCCTCGTTGCCGTCAGCAGGCTCGGTCGGGGCGGTCGGCATGCTTGCGGAGGTGTCGCCGACCTTCTTCTTATAGAGCTTCTGCAGCGTCGCAGACTGACGGACGATCTGCTTGGCCTGGTCCTTGGACACGCCGTACTGCGTGGCCATGGTCTTGTAGTCGGAGGTGCCGATGGAATCCTCGGCGTACTGCTTCATTTCCTTGGAAGAAACGGTAATGCCCTCGTCCTCGGCAGCGTCCAGCAGAATCTGGTTGCGCACGTAGGACAGGATAACGTCGGCAGACGGAGCGGTGTAGTTGCCGTCGTCGTCCTTGACGGTGTCAAGGCTGTACTGGCTCTCGATGGCCTCACGCGCGGTGATGTCGCTCTTCTTGCCGTTGTAGCTATAGCTCGCCACGGTCGAATCGAGCTGGTCCTCGGACAGGGTCGCCGAGCCGACGCCCTTGCCGCCAAAACCACCGTTGCCGATAAAGAAGCCGACCACGGCAGCAATCACGACGGCGACCACAAAGGCGGCAATCATCGTCTTCTTGTGCTTGCAAGCGTGGTCGTCCACGTCGGAGTCGTCGTCATCGTCCTGCTCCTGGGGCATGAGGTTCTCGTCGGCGGCGTCCGCGGCGATCTTTGCCTCCAGGCGAGCGTCTTCCTCCTCGGCGGTCGTGCCGGCGGCAATATGTTCGGCAGACGTGCCGGCGACCAGGTCGATCTTCTCGTCCTCATCACCGTCGGGGCCTTCGCCGCGCTCGATGATCTGGATGCCGTCGATCTCGTCCTTCTCGTCCTTCTTTTGAATCAGACCCATATCAGTTACTCCTTGTTAGGAAACATAGTCCCCAATAGAATACGCCCGGCAGAGCGCCGGGCGTATTGATTCTTAGGTTATACGCAAACACTTAAGTACTATTTAGGCGTTTGCAGCGTGCATACCTTAGACCAGGTGCGCGATAACGGCATCGGCAAAGGCCTGCGTGCCCACAGCGCCCTCAACGGAGCCGGTCTGGGCACGACGCACGTCACCGGTAACCTGCTCGCCCTCGTCGAGCGTGGCAGATACGGCGGCGCGAATGCGATTGGCCGCGTCGTTCTCGCCCAGGTGGTCGAGCATCATCGCAGCAGAGAGGATCTCGGCCGTGGGGTTTGCGATATCCTGGCCGGCGATATCGGGCGCGGAGCCATGCGTAGCCTCAAAGATTGCGCAGTCGGCACCGATGTTGGAGCCGGGGGCCATGCCCAGACCGCCCACCAGGCCGGCGCACAGGTCGCTCACGATGTCGCCGTACAGGTTGGGCAGCACCAGGACATCGAAGTCGTTGGGGTTCTGGACCAGGCCCATGCAGGTGGCGTCGACGATCTTGTCGTTGAACTCGATATCGGGATAGTTGGCGGCCACCTCGCGCGCCACGCGCAGGAACAGGCCGTCGGTCGCCTTCATGATGTTAGCCTTGTGCACGGCCGTCACCTTTTTGCGGCCGCAGCGGCGGGCATACTCAAAGGCATACTCCACAATGCGGCGGCTCTTGGCGATAGAGATCGGCTTGATCGAGATCGCGGAATCGGCGGCGAAGGTCTTTTGGCCCGAACGCTCGACGAGCTGCGAGAGCTCCTCGACCTCGGCAGCGCCCTCATCGAACTCGATGCCGGCGTAGAGGTCCTCGGTGTTCTCGCGCACGATGACCAGGTCGACGTCGCGGAAGCGCGAGCCGTCGCCCGGCTGCGACAGGCAGGGGCGCACGCAGGCATACAGGTCGAAGTGCTTGCGCAGGGCCACGTTGACGCTGCGGAAACCCGTACCGACCGGCGTGGTGATGGGGCCCTTGATGGCAACCTTGGTCTCGGCGACCGCATCGAGCACGTGCTGGGGCAGTGGCGTGCCAAACTCGTCCATGACGCCGGCACCGGCCTCCTGGACGTTCCAGTTGATCTGGACACCGGTGGCCTCGACCACGCGGCGCATGGCCTGCGTAATCTCGGGACCGATACCGTCACCGGGGATCAGGACTACATCGTGCGCCATAATCTGTTACTCCTCGTCTTCGGCGTCGTCAGATTTTTTAACGCTAGCACGCTTCTTCTTTTTGGAGAGATCCAGGCCAAAACGTTTAACAAGCATTTCGCAAATCTCGCTCGAACGGGCCTTGAGATAGCTGCCCTTGCCGTTTTCGGCATCGAACTTAAGGCGCAGCGCGAGCTTCTCGGCGACCTCGGCGTCGATCTCGCCCTGGCCAAACTCGTACAGGCAACCGAGCATGTCGCGATACTCGAGGTCGCCGTGGTAGCACTGGATGGCCTCGTCCAGGATGGGCCAAGCCTCGCGCGAACGCTCGACGCTCGTGGCGCCCCACACACACAGTAGGCGGAAGGCGGCGTAACGCAGCGTGGAGGAAATCTCGTCGAACAGCGCAGTCTCGGCGCCCTCAAAGGCATCGCCCAGCTGCTCGGGGCAGGTGGTGGCAAGCGCCGCCAAGGCATCGAGGGCCTCCCAGCGGGTCTGAGCCTCGGGGCGGTCAAGCGCCTCGATCAGCGCGGGCACGCAGGGCACGACGCGCTGCGGATCGCGCTCGGCAAGCAGGTGCAGCACGCGGGCGGCAAACTGGCGGATACGGCGCGTGGGGCAGCCGAGCTCCTTGACCAGACGGTCGACGGCGTTCTCGTTCTCCTCTGCCAGCTGAAGCTGTGCCAGCTCCTCATCGGTGAGCTGTTCGTCTTTGTTTTCTGCCATAGTTACCTCTTCTTACTATTTCTTAGCATGCTTGCCAGCACCCTTGCTGTCAACGGTGACCGAGATGAGCTGTCGGTCGGCCGCGCCATTGCGACGCGCACGGCGGCGTTCCTCGGCGTCGCCCGCATCGGCGGCGGCGCGGTGTGCCTTGTTGACGTTAAAGACCTCATCGTGCTTGCGCCATGGGCCGACGGACTCGCCAAAGCTCATCTTAAGACCGGCGATAAAACCGCCGAGCCAGCCGATCGGCGCAAACTGCACCAGCGGGAACAGCGAGAACACCCAGGTCAGCAGGACGACTGCCGCCGCTCCTGCAAAATTGGCAATCCAGTAGTCGCGCTTGGTGATGACGCGCTTTTCGCACGCCCACTGGCCGCACAAAAAGCCGATGTAGATCGCAAAGAGAAAGAGCACCAGCGCAAGCACCACGAACGTCCAGCTCATGGGCGCTACTCCCCGTGATGGTGGCCGCAGCAGCACTCGTGGCCGTCGTCATGGCCGTGGCCGCCGCAGCACTCGTGGTCCTCGCCATGGTGGTGGCCGCAACCGCACTCGTGGTCGTCGCCATGCTCGCCGCAACCGCAGCCTTCCTCGTGAGCGCCATGCTCTTCGGGACGATACTGCGACCAGTCCAGACCGGCGGCAATGGCGTCGGCCTCCTCCTTGTAGAGTACCGTGATGGCCTGGGTGCCCAGCTTGGCGCCGCCAATGGCGTCGAGCATGTCGTAGAGCGTAAAGGCCACGTCGGCACCGGGCAGCGCGAGCTCGCGATCGTCGGCGTAAGCGAGCGCCAGGCGCAGGTCCTTGATGAAGTGCTCAACCATAAAGCCGGGCTTGTAGTCGCCGTCGAGCGCCTTGGGAGCCAGGCTCTCCATGGCGCCGGACTTGCCGGTACCGCCCAGGATCATCTGGCGGGTCTTCTCCAGGTCAAGACCGCTCAGCTCGGCAAATGCCATGGCGTCTGCCATGCCGACCATGCAGGCGCCCAGCGACACCTGGTTGGCGAGTTTGGCAGCCTGGCCCTTGCCGGCGCCATCGAAGCAGCTGATGTTGGCCGCAAAGGTGGCAAGGATGTCGCGGACCGGGGCGATGTCGTTCTCGGTAGCGCCCACGATAGCCGTGAGCGTGCCGGCGATAGCACCCGACTCGCCGCCGGTGACGGGGCAGTCAAACGCCATGCGACCAGAAACCTGGGCGGCCTCGGCAATGTCACGGGCGAGCTCGGGCGAGCTCGTGGTGAGATCGATCAAGACCGCGCCCGGCTTGGTGCACGCAAGCAGGCCGTTGCCCGCCAGATAGAGCTCCTCGACCTCGGAGGGATAGCCCACCATGGTAAAGACGACATCGGCGTTCGCCACGGCCTCGGCCGGCGTATCGGCCCAGACGGCGCCGCGCTCGATAAGCGCGGCGGCCTTGGACTTGGTGCGGTTGTTGACCGTGACGGGGTAGCCGGCGTCCAGGATGTGGCCGGCGATGGGGGCACCCATGATTCCGGTGCCGATGAATGCGACGGAGAGCTTGTTTGCCATGAAACCTTTCCTTTTGGGTTGGGTGTTGTTACCAGGTTAAAATACTCGGTGCCAGCGTTTCGGCCGTGACTTGAGGGCACTTGCAGCCGCAGCGCCTACCTACTCGCCTCGCACGCGGCGCGCGATGCGGTCGGAAAGCGAGGCTTTCTCGGCGCGATTCTTGCCCCAAAACGCGCAGGCCACCATGCCGGGGCCCACGTGCGAGCCAATGGTGGGACCCACGGAGCTGCGAATGATCGTGACGTCGGCGCAGCCCTCCTCCTTGCGGATGGCGGCTTCGAGCCAGTCACCGTCCTTTTCGGCATCGGCCGTCATGATGGCGATGGGCATGGTGCGGTCGGGCACGTAGTTCTCGCGGAACGACTTGAGGATGGACTTGAGCGCCTTCTTGCGGCCGCGGTTGACGCCAATCAGCGACAGCGAGCCGGCAAGGTCGTAGGAGAGCTCGGGCTTGACATCGAGCTTTGCCGTGAGCTGCGCCGCCGCGGGCGGAATGCGGCCGCCGGCAGCCAGCGCGTCGAAGCTCTCGAGCGTAAAGTAGCCGTGGACGTAGGTCTTTGCCTCGTTTGCCCAGTCGACCAGCTGCTTGGCGGTGAGTCCCGCCGAGCGCTGGCGCACGGCCTCGAGCGCCAGGAGCGCGCCGGTCGCGCAGGGCAGAGCGTTGTCGACCACGTAGAGCTCAAAGTTGGGATACTCGGCGCGCACGGCATCTGCCGCCTGGCACGCGGAGTTGTAGCTCGACGACAGCGCCGAGGTAAAGCACAGGTAGACCGTGGGCGTGCCCTCCTTGGCACACTCGGTAAAGAACTCGATATAGCGACCGAGCGACACGGCGGAGGTAGACACGCGAGCGCCGGCGCGCATGCGGTCGTAGAACTCCTTGGGCGTGATGCTCGACCAGATGTCATCCGTGCGCTCCTCGCCATCGATAATGAAGGGGAAACCCAGGATATCGACATCGAGGTTCGCGGCGACCTCGGGGCTAAAGTCGCAGCAAGTATCGACGACGATGCGGCAACGGTCCGAATGACCGGCGGATGCGGCCTTGTCCAACAAAGCGACTCCTTACGTAAAAAGGCGGCCACCCGCATGGGAGGGCCGCCAACCGTTAACTCATGCAAGTTAACGTATTTTACTCGTCAAGTGTTTCGATGCGGGGCTTGATGATGCCATATCCACCATTC
>DBEWTR010000200.1:0-1767 GCA_048205775.1 Collinsella sp.
GCGTCGTCGCGGCCGCGACATGGCCATCTCCCTTTCGGTGACGCTCGAGGAGGCGGCACTCGGGTGCAAAAAGACGATCAGCTATGACCGCCTTGCTCCCTGTGAGGATTGCAATGGCACCGGTAGGGCCGAGGGCGCGCAGGAAAAGCAGTGCAGCCGCTGCCACGGCACGGGCTATGTCACGACGGTCCAGCGTTCGTTCCTGGGCCAGGTTCAGTCCTCTTCGCCTTGTCCCGACTGCCACGGCGAGGGCACGGTCATCGATCATCCCTGCGAGACCTGCGACGGTCAGGGCCGCACGCCTTCGCATGAAAAGATCGACATCGATATCCCCGCCGGCGTTTCGACCGGTCGCCAGCTGCGCGTGAGCGGCTTTGGCGAGGCTGGCCTTCGCGGCGAGCCCTCGGGCGACCTGATCGTCAACGTGCGCGTCGCCGACCACGAGCGTTTTAAGCGCAACGGTGACGACCTGTACCTCGTGAGCGATATTTCGATTGCGCAGGCAGCGCTCGGCTGCGAGATCGAGGTCGAGGGCATTATGCCCGATGAGGTCGTCAAGGTGACGGTCCCTGCTGGTACACAGTACGGCGACACCGTGAGCGTCAATAATTACGGCATGCCGCGCATTGGCGGTGGCGGTTCGCGTGGTCGCCTGATCGTGCAACTGCGCGTGGTCGTTCCCACCAATCTTTCCAATAAGCAACACGAGCTGCTCCGTGCTTTTGCCGATGAGATGGGCGATGACGTCGCTTCCGGTAAGAAGTCGGTGACCGACCGTATCAAGAGTGCCCTCGACGATATCCTCGATTAAGGAGCCCGCGTGCTCGCACCCCATATTTCCGTCGTCAACCTCGGCTGCCGCGTCAACCGGGTTGAGTCTGACCGTATCACTGCCGATCTTATGCGCCTGGGCTTTGCTATTGTGGATCCCCAGGATGCCGATCTGATCGTCATTAACACCTGTGCCGTTACGGGCGAGGCCGAGGCCAAGACCCGTAAGGCCGTCCGTCATGCGCTGGCCCATCCTAACGACCCTTACGTGGTCGTAACCGGCTGCGTCGTCAACCTGCATCCCGAGGAGTTGCTGGAGCTCTCCGATCGCGTGATCGCCGAGCCGTCCAAGATTGACGTCGCCGAGCGCGTCTGCGAGGTGCTGGGTGTCGAATCCGATAGCGTTCCCGCCTGCAGCGATGGCGAGGTGGTCGATGCGCTCGGTCGCTCTCGCCTGGGCGTGAAGATTCAGGACGGCTGCAACCATCGCTGCACCTATTGCATTGTGTGGAAGGCACGCGGCCCCGAGCGCTCCGTGCCCGTCGAGTCCGTGCTCGAGCAAGTTCGCGAGGCCCAGGAGGCCGGCGTGCCCGAGGTGGTGCTGACCGGTGTGAACCTGGGTGCCTACGATGGCAAGAGCGCGACCGACGAGCACGTCGAAATCGATGAGCTGCTCGAGGCCATCATGGAGCGCACGTCTATTCCGCATGTGCGCATTTCCTCGGTCGAGCCCATGGATATCTCTGAGCGCCTGCTTAAGGTTATGGCGCGCTATCCGCAGCGTATCGCCCCGTTTTTGCACCTGCCCGTGCAGTCCGGCTGCACGGCGACCCTGCATCGCATGGGCCGTCCCTATAGTGCGGAGGCCTTTGAGGACACGGTGCGTATGATTCGCGCCAATCTGCCGCAGGCGTCACTTTCTTGCGACGTTATTGTCGGCTTCCCTGGTGAGACGGACGAGGAGTTCGAGGAGTCGCTGGCGCTGTGCCGCCGTGT
>DBEWTR010000211.1:0-1535 GCA_048205775.1 Collinsella sp.
GGCATGAAAAAGGCAAGGCATAGACCTTCTGGTCATGCCTTGCCTTTTGAATGACAAATTGTCGCTCTGGGCGGCGCGCAGCGTCGACCGGCCCGCCGTTCGTCAGAACGGCGGAACCTCTAGAGCAAAGTGACGCTAAAGCTGCGGACGTCCGTCTCGCCCGGCGCCAGCGTAATGGTGTTGACCTTGTGCTCAAAGACGTCGTCCTCGGTGTCCATGGTGGTGTGGCCGGTCCAAGGCTCGAGCGCCACAAACGGGGCGTCGTTGGCGGCAGACCACACGCCGATGTACTTAAAGCCCTCAAAGTCGATCTTGACGCCGTGGCCCGACTTGCGGCCGCGCAGCGTGAGCGTGGAGCCCGGGGTATCGGTGAACATGATGGCATCGTTATCGAAGCTGCGGTGCGTGATGGGCAGCACGTCCGAGTTATCGGGAGCCTTGTAACTGCCCTCGAACGTCATAAGACCGTCGGGCGTGATGATGGGGGCCTCGTTGGTCCAAGCCTCGGTAAACGCCAGCTCGTAATCCTCGAACGCCTCATCCTCGGCACCGGGGGCGGGCACGTTAAATGCAGGGTGGCCGCCCACCGAGAACGGCAGGTCCACGTCGCCGGTGTTGGTGACGGCAAAGGTCTGCGTGAGCGTGGCGTCACCAGTCAGGGCATAGGTCATGTTGAGCTTAAAGTGGAAGGGGAAAGCCTTGAGCGACTCGGGCGTATCGGTGATCTCGTAGGTGACGGACGAGCCGTCCTCGGAGACCTCGACCAGCTTGTGCTCGACGATGCGCGCGAGGCCATGACGCGGCATCTCGCAGGTGCCAGCCGCAGACGTCGCTGTGTTGTTGCGCAGCGATCCCACGATGGGGAACAGAATGGGCGCGTGTTTGCCCCAAAAGGCCGGGTCGCCCTGCCACAGATACTCGTTGCCGTCGAGGGCAAGGCTCGTGAGCTGGGCTCCCATGGAATCGATGGCCGCGGTGAGGCCGCCGCGCTTGATGGTGGTGACGGTGGACATGCTACTTCCTCCAAAAGTAAACAACAGTGTTGAGGGCTATTGTGCCACTCTTGGCGGCACGGAGAGGCGGCAGGCGCAGTTATTGAGCGATTGCGTAAAGGTCGAACCCGCCCTGCGGTGTGCTGTCGACCGTATCGGGCGCCTGTGAGTTAAAGCTCACGGGGACCATGCGCTTTGAGGCGCGGAAGCGCGTGCCATCGGTGGCGACGGGCGGCTCGTCGACCGTGAGCTCGTAGTCGCCGGGCTTGAGTTCGATGCCGTCGCCAGCGGAGTTGACATATTGATACTCGTCAATCGCCTGCCCCCTGAGCGTGCGGCCCACGATGTGGATGAGCATCTGACTATCGCCGCGGGCGGTGTCCCATGTCGCACCGTCCTTGACCTCGACCGACACATGCACCGAGCGCGTGCGGCTGAGCGATTGCTCGACAGACATCTCGACCTTGGCGGCATCTTTGCGCTGTTGCTCCACATGACTCCAGACATTTCCGATCGCCGAGCAAGCGATGACGCCGGCCATGA
>DBEWTR010000212.1:0-2669 GCA_048205775.1 Collinsella sp.
TTATTACCAGACGCAAATTGTTTTCGTCTGTCAATATGTCTGCAATCCAAACGAAAAGAGCCCCGAGCTCATATGAGCTCGGGGCTCTTTGTGCCGCACATCTATGAGAGGAATTATTCGATGCATACGGGCGCTACTCCATGAAGCCGCCCTGGGATGGCGGCAACCTCGTCAATGGGGCCAGGTTTACATGCGCCAAGTTGGTGCAAAGTAACCTGCCCCCCACGCAACAAGGGGTTGACTAGAGCTCGCAGGCAACCCTGTAGCCATCGCCGATGGCGTCGCGGATGTTGCCGCACTTGTTGGCATCGCCCAGCACGTGGGTGGCAACACCGGCGGCGGCAAGGTCGTCGGCCAGCTTGGTATTGGGACGATAGCCCATGGCAAGCACCAGCGTATCGGCACCGGTGATGGTGTGGACCTCGCCGTCCTTCTCGTAACTGATGGTGTCCTCGGTAATCTCGGTCACCTTGGCCTCGGTCAGCACGTGGACGCCCTTGGAGAGCATGCGCGTGATGAGCACCGCGCGACCGGCACCGCCCTCGTTGGCGGCGAGCGTCTTGGTCATCTCGATGACGGTGACATCGCGATTGGCCGGCGAGAGGTCATTGACCAACGGGGCCAGGTAATCGGCCGTCTCGCAGCCAACGGTGCCGCCGCCCACGATGACGATCTTCTTGCCCGGGAAAGCCTTGCCGCCCAGCAGGTCGTCGGCCGTCATAACCTGCTTAAAGCCCTGCATGAAGGCCGGAGCGATGGGCTCGGCGCCATAAGCCAGGACGACCTCGTAGCCCGCGTAGTCACGCTGAATGTCCTCGGCCGAAAGCTCGGTACCAAAGACGCACTTTACGCCCGCATCGGCCAGGCGACGGTACTGATACTTGATCACGCGGGTGAGCTCCTGCTTTGCCGGCGGAACGGCTGCGATGCGCATCTCGCCACCCGGCTCATCCTGCTTATCCACGAGCACCACGTTGTGGCCGCGCTTGGCGGCAATGAACGCCGCCTCCATGCCCGCGGGACCGGCGCCCACAACCAGTACGTTCTTGGCCTCGGCGGCAGGCTCGTAGCCGGCCTCGTCGCGCTCCACGTCCGGGTTGACGGTGCAGGAGATGCGCTTGCCAAACATAATGCCGTTCAGGCAGCGCAGGCAGCCAATGCAGGGGCGGATGTCGTCGGCGTTACCGGCAGCGGCCTTATTGCAGAACTCGGCATCGCACAGATTGGCGCGGCCCATCATGCAGATGTCGGCGGCGCCGTCCTCGATCAGCTCCTCGGCGATCCAGGCCTCGTTAATGCGGCCGACCGTGGCGACAGGAATGTTGACGTGCTTTTTGATCTCGCGCGAGCAGGCGGCGTGCGAGGCCTGCTGAGTACCGGCGGCGGGAATTGCGGAGCCGCGCTTGATGGTGGTACCACCCGACACATGAATCATGTCGACGCCGGCCTTCTCCAGGCGACGCGAGACGTAGATCATGTCGTTGAGGGTCAGGCCGCCATCGGTGTACTCATCGCCCGAGATACGAACGTCGATGATAAAGTCCTTGCCGCAGCGCTCGCGAATCTCGGCGATGACCTCGAGCAGAAAGCGCATGCGGGCGTCGAGCGAGCCGCCGTACTCGTCGGTGCGCTTGTTGTAGAGCGGAGTCAAAAAGCCGCCAAGCATGCCGTGGGCGTGTGCCGCGTGGACCTCGACGCCATCGACACCGGCCTTCTGCATACGCACAGCAGCGTCGCCAAACTGATGCGTAAGCTCGTGAATCTCATCGACCGTGATGGGGCGCGGCGCTTCGCGGGCATAGGACGGGCCCACAAAGGACGGAGCGATCAGGCGCGGCGTGCCCGGAATGTTAAAGGCCATATAGGCGGGATGGAAGAGCTGCGGCATGATCTTGCAGCCATACTCGTGGACGGCCGCGGCGAGCTTTTCCCAGCCGGGGATAAACGTGTCGTCGTAGCAGCACATGTCGCCCGGCAGATAGGTATAGGTAGGCTCGACCGTCACGACCTCGGTAATGATGAGGCCCACGCCGCCCTTGGCGCGGGCACGGTAATGATCGACCAAGTCGTCGGTCACATAGCCATGATCGGCCAGGTTGGTGGACACCGGCGGCATAAAGACGCGGTTCTTGACCTCGGTCGTACCGACCTTGATCGGGCTAAAGAGCATCGGATAGGCGGAGGACTCCATACAGGCTTCCTTTCGTTTGAGCCGCTCGGCGGCAGTTGCTAACGTACCTATCGTATCAGCAACTGCCGTATCCGTAGTCAAACATGCCCAAACGCCGGTCGACTAATGAATACCGCGGCCCAAGTCTTCGGCGATTTTGTCCACGCCCTTAAGTGCGGCGCACGTCTTTTTGTTGGAGCAACGCCCCGTGCAAACGCCACCCTGAGCGCAGTCGGCGCAGGTGCCCTTGCGGTAGATGCGCACGCACACGGCGACAAACGCAATACCGATAACAGCCAGTACAACAAGATCGATAGGTGCCATAGCAAGCCTCCTCTAGTTAACCATCACTTACTTTACCCCATTCTCCACCTACCAAATAGGGACAGGTTTATTTTGGTCGGTTTTATCTGCGGAAACGCCACATCTTACTTCTGGAGCAAAGCAATCTGTCCCCCCATTGCGTCAAAAAGCCCGAGTGTCACTGAGACACCCGGGC
>DBEWTR010000224.1:0-11867 GCA_048205775.1 Collinsella sp.
GACACCCTGTGCGCCGAGGGCAAGGAGATCGTCCTCGAGAAGATCGAGTTCGCTAAGCCCGTTATCGACGTTGCCATCGAGCCCAAGACCAAGGCCGAGCAGGACAAGATGTCCCTGGCTCTGACCAAGCTCGCCGAGGAGGACCCGACCTTCCAGGTGTCCACCAACCACGAGACCGGCCAGACCATCATCGCCGGCATGGGCGAGCTGCACCTCGAGATCATCGTCGACCGTCTGCTCCGCGAGTTCAAGGTTGACGCTAACGTTGGTAAGCCCCAGGTTGCCTACCGCGAGACCGCTGGTCACGACGTCGAGAAGGCTGAGGGCAAGTTCGTCCGCCAGTCCGGCGGTCGCGGTCAGTACGGCCACGCCGTCATCAAGCTCGAGAAGATGGAGGAGGGCTTCGGCTACGAGTTCGTCAACGCTATCGTCGGCGGCGTCGTGCCCAAGGAGTACATCCCGTCCATCGACAAGGGCATCCAGGAGGCCCTGAACACCGGTGTTATCGCCGGCTTCCCGGTCCTCGACGTTAAGGTCACCCTGTTCGACGGTTCTTACCACGAGGTCGACTCCTCCGAGGCCGCCTTCAAGATCGCCGGTTCCATGGCTATCAAGGACGCCCTCAAGAAGTCCGATCCGCAGCTGCTCGAGCCGATCATGGCTGTCGAGGTCGAGACCCCCGAGCAGTACATGGGCGACGTTATGGGCAACCTCTCCGGTCGCCGCGGCAAGATCGAGGGTATGGAGGATCGCAAGAACAGCAAGCTCATCCGTGCCAAGGTGCCGCTGGGCGAGATGTTCGGTTACGCTACCGACCTTCGCTCCCAGACCCAGGGCCGTGCATCCTACACGATGCAGTTCGACTCTTATGAGCCTGCGCCCAAGTCCATCGTGGACGAGGTCATGAGCAAGAACGCCTAAGTTCGAGCTCCCTGTTACGTAATCCTGCGAGAACATCTCTCGCACTCTTTGGAGGTTTAAGTTGGCTACCCAGAAGATCCGCATTCGCCTCAAGGGCTATGATCACGAGGTCGTCGATCAGTCCGCGAAGCTCATCGTCGAGACCGCTCAGAAGACCGGCGCTCGCGTTTCCGGTCCTGTCCCCCTGCCCACCGAGCGCAACCTGTACACGGTTATCCGCTCGCCGCACGTGAACAAGGACTCCCGTGAGCAGTTCGAGATGCGCACCCACAAGCGCCTCATCGACATCCTCGACCCCACCTCGGGCACCGTTGATTCGCTCATGCGTCTCGACCTCCCCGCTGGCGTCGACATCGACATCAAGCTCTAAGCGATATCGCTCATAGCTTAAAGGGCCCCGCTGCCGTTACGGTAGCGGGGCCCGGTTGGTTTGTGTTTAGATTTTGGGATAGCGAATTCGTTTGCCGAGCCGGCGGTTGCGGCGCCCTATTCGCTCAGGGGGCGCAAGGATGCTTCTTCGAAGTGGAAGACGCACAAGCCGCTCTCGGTCTCAATGCATGCGCGGCCGCAATCGTCGACCGTTCTAAATATGCCTCGTGCCAGCTCGTCTCCAGCGGGGGAGCGGGCGATAACGTGCTTCCCGATCCAATTGAGGTGAGCGATATATTCGTCGTGGACGGGCGCGAGCGGACCGGCGTCTTCTTCCTTGGCGTTGAGGCGCTCTGCCCAGGTATCTACAGCGTCTATAACTGCGTGATAGACCTCATCGAGGAGCATGTCGACGGCGGGAACGCTCTCGTTGAGGTCCGAGAGGCCAATTGCCGCCAGGCCGCCATCGGGCACCTCTTGGGGCGTGTAGTTTACGTTGACACCAATGCCGCAGACGGCGAAAGGTTTGCCTTCGTTATCGCGTGCGGCCTCGACCAGAATGCCGCCGAGTTTGCGTCCTCGCGCGACCAGGTCGTTGGGCCATTTGAGGCCAATCTCGTTTGCAAGACCCTGCTTTTCGAGTGCTTCGAGCACCGCTAGGCCGCTGACGGCGGCAAGACCAGAGTACTTTGCGGGATTAACGCATGGACGCAGGACAATCGAAAGCAATAGGTTGCCGGCGGTTGAATCCCACTTGTGGCCGCGCCGGCCGCGTCCTGCCGTTTGCGCGCGGGCGGCAAGTCCTGTGCCGTGCGGCGCACCCTGTTTTCCTGCCTCGAGCAGGTCATCGTTGGTCGATCCGGTTACGTCGACAATCGTTAATTGGGCATCCATAGCGGCTGCTACCTCCTTATTGAATAAGTGAATGACGCAATGGTGTCGAGAGATAGACACAATGTGAAGCCTTTGTCGCATTTGGACAATTTAATGTTAACACGTCAACAAAGACTGAAATGCGTTATCCTCTCTTGGTCGATGTAAACACGTCAACAACTCAAAGGAGGTTAGTGATGGGTTTCACGATTCTTGGAACAGGCTCGGCGCTTCCTGAACGCAGTGTTTCCAATGACGAGCTGTCTGAGTTCCTCGATACCTCGGATGAGTGGATTTTTACCCGCACGGGTATCAAGAGCCGCCACGTCTGCACCACCGAGTCACTTGACGACCTTGCCGTAGCGGCGAGTGAGCGGGCACTCCAGGTGTCCGGAATCGACGCGAGCCAGCTGGATCTGATCGTCTGTTCGACGACGACGGGTGACCACCTTGTTCCCGCTGAGGCGTGTGCCGTTGCTGAGCGACTAGGCGCGACGTGCCCTGCCTTCGATGTCTCGGCGGCTTGTGCCGGCTTCGTATTTGCGCTCGATGTCGCCGAGGGCTATATCGCCCGCGGTCGCGCCGAGCGCGTGCTTGTCGTTGCTGCCGAGCAGATGACGCGCGCGCTCGACTGGACCGACCGTGCCACCTGCGTGCTCTTTGGCGATGGGGCAGGCGCCGCAGTGATTGAGGCTGGGGGAGACAGTCCCCTTGCCGTTGAGCTTTCGACGGCGCCCGACGTCGAGACGTTGCGCGTTCCCGGTCTGGTCGGTACCTCGCCGTTTAAGGCTTCCGCAGATAGCGCGAGCGTGCTGTCCATGAATGGCCGCCGCGTGTTCAAGTTCGGCGTCAACGCCATCTGCGACACGGTCCATAAGCTTGCGATCGATGCGGGCATTTTGGTCGAAGACATCGATCATTTTGTATTCCATCAGGCTAACGAACGAATCCTGAGCCAGGCGGTCAAGCGCCTGGGCGTGCCGGACGAGCGCGTGGTTCGCACGTTGCGCGAGACCGGCAACATTTCGAGCGCATGCATTCCGCTTGCCCTCGACCGGCTGGCAAACGCCGGTGCACTTCACACAGGCGACACCATCGCCTTGGTTGGATTTGGCGCCGGTCTGGATATAGGTGGCTATCTGCTTCGTTGGAAGTAGTCGCACATAGGAAATAAAAACGCCCTAGGGCACAACCAAAGGAGAACTACCATGGCAGATCAGAAGACCTTCGAGCGCGTTTGCGACGTTATCCGCGAGACCGCCGGTCTTGACGATGTCGAGATGAAGCCCGAGTCCACGCTCGAGGAGATTGGTCTCGACAGCCTGGGCACCGTCGAGATCCTCGTTGCCGTCGAGGACGAGTTTGGCATCCAGCTCGATACCGAGGAGAACCCCAAGACGGTCGGCGAGTTCGCCGATACGGTCGAGGCGGCATTGGAGAAGTAGAGATGCTCAAGACTCCTCTCTGCGATCTGCTCGGCATCGAAAAGCCCGTGTTCCAGGGCGGTATGGCCTGGATTGCCGATGCCTCGCTGGCGTCCGCAGTGTCCGAGGCGGGTGGCTTAGGCATCATCGCGGCCATGAACGCCGACGCCAACTGGCTTCGCGACCAGATTCATGAGCTGCGCGCCAAGACGGATAAGCCCTTTGGCGTGAACGTCATGCTCATGAGCCCGTTTGCCGACGAGGTTGCACAGGTCGTGATTGACGAGCGAGTGCCGGTCGTCGTGACGGGCGCCGGCAATCCCGCCAAGTACATGAAGGCGTGGAACGAGGCGGGCATCAAGGTCATCCCGGTCGTTGCCTCGGTGGCGCTGGCGCGCCTCGTGGCACGTCGTGGAGCCACGGCGGTTGTTGCCGAGGGTACCGAATCGGGCGGCCATATTGGCGAGACCTCGACGATGGCACTGGTGCCGCAGGTCGTCGATGCGGTTGACATTCCCGTCGTGGCCGCCGGCGGTATTGCCGACGGCCGCGGCGTGGCGGCCGCCTTTATGCTGGGCGCCGAAGGCGTGCAAGTGGGTACGCGCTTTCTGGTCGCAGACGAGTGCACCGTCTCGGAGCAGTACAAAGAGATGGTCCTGAAGGCCAACGACACTTCAACGCGTGCGACCGGTCGCTCGACGGGACATCCAGTGCGCGCCCTCAAGAGCCCCTTCACCAACGCCTATGCCAAGAGCGAGGGTTCCGGCGCGAGTGCCGAGGAGCTCGGTGCTATGGGAACCGGTGCGCTGCGTAAGGCCGCCAAGGAAGGCAACTACGAAGAGGGTTCGTTTTTGTGTGGACAGATTGCCGGCATGGTCAACGAGCGCCAGAGCGCACGCGAAATCGTTGACGACCTGGTCGATGGCGCCGAGCACGTCCTGAAGGGTGCGTGCGCATGGGTGGCGTAGCGTTTTTGTTTGCCGGCCAGGGTGCCCAGCACCCCGCGATGGGCGTCGACTTGATCGAGACATCGCCGGCGGCCGCCGAGGTGTTCGCCATTGCCGACGAGGTGCGCCCGGGGACGAGCGAGCAGTGCCGGAGCGCCTCCAAGGAGGAGCTCTCGCAGACCGAGAACACGCAGCCTTGCGTGTTCGTGCACGACTTGGCTGTCGCCGTCGCCCTGCGCGAGCGCGGCGTGGTGCCTGCCGCCTGTGCGGGATTCTCGCTGGGCGAGGTCGCTGCACTCACCTTTGCGGGGGCATTCGATACGCGAGCGGGTTTTGAGCTCGTGTGTGAGCGCGCGGCATTGATGGCCACGGCGGCCGAGCGTCACCCCGGCGGCATGCGCGCCGTCATCAAACTTGATGCTGCGCAAGTCGAGAACCTGGCTGCGCAGGCCGGCGAGGACTGCTGGCCGGTCAACTACAACAGTCCCCAGCAGACGGTTGTGGCCGGAGCGCCCGATGCGCTGCAGACCCTCGACGTCCTAGTAAAAGAGGCTGGCGGCCGCGCCATGAAGGTCGCGGTGTCGGGTGCATTTCATAGCCCCTATATGGCCGAGGCGACCTGTGGCCTTGCCGCATATATTGAGGCCGGTCACGCGCCGTCCCCGTTGCTCATTCCTGTTTTGGCAAATATGACAGCGGCGCCCTATCCGGCGGATCCCCAGACGGCATCGGATGTCTTGGCCAATCAGGTGAGCCATGCCGTACGCTGGGTCGATACGCTGCATGCTCTGCAGGATCAAGGCATCGACACATTTATTGAGGTCGGCCCCGGCAAAACGCTGTCCGGCCTGGTCAAGCGTACGCTGAGCGACGTTCGTGTGTATTCGTGCGAGACGGCCGAGCAGGTCGCAGCTATTGCCGACGAGCTCGCATAGTCCACAGTGCTGTAACCCGAAAGGAATGACATGGGCAACTTGAACAACGGCACGCTCGAGCTCAACGACTCGCGTCGCGTGGCACTGGTCACGGGTGGCTCGCGCGGTATCGGCCGCGCCTGCGCTGTCGGTCTGGCGGAGGACGGCTTTGATATCGCCGTCGTCTATGCCGGTGGCGTCGATGCGGCGCGCGAGACGTGCGAAGCCTGCAAGGCGGTTGGCGCCGCGGCACGCGCATATCAATGCGACGTGGCCGACCCCGCTGCCGTCAACGCGTGCGTGGAAGCGGTCCTCAACAACTTTGGCTCCATTTGGGCGCTCGTCAACAACGCCGGCATCACGCACGATGGCCTGCTCATGCGTATGGGCGACGATGCCTTCGACCGCGTGCTCGATGTCAATCTCAAGGGAACATTCAATATGACGCGCGCGCTCACCAAGACCTTTATGCGCCAGCGCGGCGGTTGCGTCGTCAACATGAGCTCGGTCGTGGGCCTGATGGGCAATGCCGGGCAAGCCAACTACGCTGCCTCCAAGGCGGGCGTGATCGGCCTGACCAAGGCGGTGGCGCGCGAGCTTGCGCCCCGCGGCGTACGAGTGAACGCGGTCGCCCCCGGGTTTGTCGAGACGGATATGACGGCAAAGCTCTCGGAGAAGGTTCGCGCGGCAACCGAGGAGCAGATTCCCCTAAAGCGCATGGCGCGCCCCGAGGAAGTGGCCGGCGTGGTGCGCTTTTTGGCGAGCGATGCGGCTGCCTACATTACGGGCGAGGTCGTACGCGTCGACGGCGGAATGGCGATGTAGAAACCAGGGCCGAAGAACGGCTTGGATGAGGAGACCATGATGGAACAGAGAGTTGCAATCACCGGCATCGGTGCCGTATCGCCGCTCGGCAACACCGCGCTTGCCACCTGGGCGGCCATGTGCGCCGGTACGTGCGGCATCGGACCGATCACGCACTTCGATACCGATGCGTTTACCGTCAAGGTGGCGGCCGAGGTCAAGGGCTTTGACGGCAACGAGTACTTTGGCAAGCGTAACGCCAAGCATCTGGACCCTTGCGTTCAGTTTGCGATGGCGGCTTCGGACGAGGCGATGCACGATGCGGGCTTAGATGTCGAAGGCGCCATCGATCGCGAGCGCCTGGGCGTCTACGTGGGCTCGGGCGTGGGCGGCATGCAGACACTTGTCGACAACGTCCATACGATTGCCGACCGCGGGCCCCGCCGCGCATCGCCCTATATGATCGCGATGATGATTCCCAACATGGCTTCGGGCAACATCGCGATTCGCCATAAGGCAAAGGGCCCGACCCTGCCCGTGGTGACCGCGTGCGCAACCTCGGCCCATGCGGTGGGCGAGGCGTTCCGCGCCATCAAGCACGGCTATGCCGACGCGATCCTCGCGGGCGGCGCCGAGGCGGCCATTATCCCCGATGCCGTTGCAGGCTTTACGTCCTGCCGCGCATTGACCACCAACCCCGATCCCGCGACGTCTTGCCGCCCGTTCGATGCAGACCGCGACGGCTTTGTGATGGGCGAGGGTGCCTGCGTGCTCGTGCTCGAGAGCATGGAGCATGCGCAGGCCCGCGGTGCGCACATTTATGCCGAGGTCGTGGGCTACGGCAACACCGATGATGCCTATCACATCACGAGCCCTGATCCCGAGGCTGCCGGCATTGCCCGCGCGATATCGCTGGCGGTGACCGAGGGCGACGTCAGGCCTTCCGAGGGCCTCTACATCAATGCCCACGGCACATCGACCAAGCTCAACGATTCGTCCGAGACGGCGGGCATTAAGCGTGCGCTCGGCGAGGACGCGGCGCGCGCCGCGCACGTCTCGTCGACTAAGTCGATGACCGGCCACATGATCGGTGCCACGGGCGCCATCGAGGTCATGGCCTGCGCCATGGCGCTCGAGCAGGGCGTGGTGCCGCCGACCATTAACTACCACACGCCCGATCCCGCCTGCGATCTTGACTACACGCCCAATCGCGCGGTTCGCGCTGACCTTACCTGGGCGCTTTCGACCAACCTGGGCTTTGGCGGACACAACGCCGCCATCGCGCTGCGTAGATATACGAGGAGCTAGAGCATGGATTCCAAAAGACTTGCCGAGATAGCCGATGTTATGGAGGACCGCGGCCTCACGCGCGTACGCGTTGAGGAGCCCGATGGCACCGCGGTCGAACTCGAGCGCGCGAGCGCCGCACAGCCGGTTGCCGTGCCCATGCCCATGCCGAGCGCTATGGCCGCTCCAGTTGCAGCTCCCACAGTCGCGCCTGCCGCACCGGAGCCCGCCGCGCAGACACCTGCCGCCGCACCGGAGCCCAACGGCACCGAGGTGACCGCTCCCAAGGTCGGCGTTTTCTATGCTGCCCCGGCGCCGGGCGACGAGCCGTTTGTGCACGTGGGCTCTAAGGTCAAGGCCGGCGAGACGCTCTGCATCATCGAGGCCATGAAGGTTCTCAACGAGGTAACGGCAGAGGCAGACGGCGAGGTGCTCGAGATCTGCGTGGCCGACGGCGACCTCGTGGAGTTTGGCAGCTGCCTCATGAGGATCGGATAGGTGATATCCATGAACAAAGAAGAGCTTAAGGAACTGTTGCCGCATCGCGAACCGATGCTTTTGCTCGACGAGGCCGAGCTGGTGGGCGACGAGGCCCACGGCAAGATCACGATTACGGGCGACGAGTACTTTTTGCAGGGGCATTTTCCGGGAAACCCGGTGGTCCCCGGCGTGATTCAGTGCGAGATGCTCGCCCAAAACTGTTGCGTGCTGCTGATGGGCGATGAGGAAGCGCGCGGCGCGACGCCGTTCTACACGAGTCTGGACAAGGTGCGCTTTAAGCGTCCGGTGCGCCCGGGCGACACGGTTGATCTGGTGTGCACCATCACGCGTGCGCGCGGGCCGTTCCGCTTTGCGACGGGTACTGCGAGCGTCAACGGTGAGGTTTGCTGCCGCGCCGATATGTCTTTTGCACTCATGCACGAAAGTTAAGGAAGGCTTCATGTTCGACAAAGTGCTCATCGCCAACCGCGGCGAAGTCGCGGTCCGTGTTATCCGCGCGTGCCGCGATATGGGCATCAAGACCGTCGCCGTTTATTCCACGGCCGATGCGGACGCGCTGCACGTGCAGCTTGCCGACGAGGCGTATTGCATCGGCGGTCCGCGTCTTGCCGAGAGCTACCTCAACGACGATGCTGTGCTCACCTGTGCCGTAAAGTCGGGAGCTAAGGCAATTCATCCCGGCTATGGCTTTTTCTCCGAGAAGGCGAGCTTCGTGCGCGACTGCGACAAGTATGGCCTGGCGTTTGTTGGTCCTTCGGCCAAGGTGATCGACAGCATGGGCGACAAGGACGCCGCACGTCGAACGGCTGCCGCGGCGGGCGTGCCCATCGTGCCGGGCTGCGATTTGCTCAAAAGTCCCGAGGAGGCAACGGCCGAGGCTGAGCGCATTGGCTGCCCCGTGCTTATTAAGGCGCGTGCGGGCGGCGGCGGTCGCGGTATTCGTAAGGTCGAGCGCGTGGAAGATGCGGCAAAGGCCTTTATTGAAGCACGCGCCGAGGGCGAGGCCGTTTTTGGCGACGGCGAGTGCTACATGGAGAAGTTCGTCGCGCCGGCGCATCACGTTGAGGTACAGATTATGGCCGATAAGCAGGGCCATGTGTTTTCGCTCGGCGAGCGCGAGTGCTCGGTGCAGCGGCGCAACCAAAAGCTAATCGAGGAGAGCCCCGCGCCGTGCCTCGACGGACACGACGACATTCGTGCTCGCATGCACAAGGCAGCGCGTGACCTGGCTCGTGCCGTCGGCTACGAAGGAGCCGGTACCATCGAGTTCCTGTATTCGGACGACGGCAATTTCTACTTTATGGAAATGAACACGCGCTTGCAGGTGGAGCATCCGGTTACGGAGTTTGTGACCGATACCGACTTGGTCAAGTGGCAGCTGCGCGTGGCAGCCGGCCAGCCTCTGCCCTTTGAGCAGGAGGACATGCCGGTCCGCAACCACGCCATGGAGTGCCGCATCAATGCCGAAACGCCGGACTTTCTGCCGTCATGCGGAACGGTCACCGCGTTGCGTGTGCCGGGTGGTCCGCGCGTGCGCTGGGATTCCGCCATGTTTACCGGTGCTAAAGTTCCGCCGTACTACGACTCCATGCTCGGCAAGCTCATCGTGTGTGCGCCCACGCGTGACGGCGCCATTCGCAAGATGCGCTCGGCCCTGGGCGAGCTCGTGATTGAGGGCGTGAGCGAAAACAGCGAACTGCAGCTCGACGTGCTGGCAAACGATGAGTTCTTGTCGGGCATGTACCACACCGATCTGATGGGGCATCTCTATGCTGATGAATAGAAAAGCGAAGACGGTCAACGTCCTCGAGGGGCCGATGACCGAGTCGTGCGCCGAGTTTCCCGCGCGCCACGTGTTTATCAAGTGTCCGGAGTGCCGCCGCGTGATCGATGAGGCACGCCTGCACGACAACCTCGAGGTCTGCCCTCGTTGCGGCAAACACTTTCGCGTGAGCGGTCGCGCGCGCATGCGCATGACGGTCGACGAGGGCACGTTTGAGGAATGGGATGCCAATCTGGCGTCGGAGGATTTCCTCTCGTTTCCCAGCTATGCCGACAAGCTCAAGAGCGTGAGCGAGCGTTCGGGCGAGCGCGATGCCGTTGTGTGCGGCAAGGGTAAAATCTGCGGTTGCGATACCGCGTGCTTCTTTATGGATGCCAACTTTATGATGGGCTCGATGGGTTCCGTGGTGGGCGAGAAGATCTGTCGCACATTTGAGCATGCGACCGAGCTGGGATTGCCGGTTGTCGGCTTTACCGTTTCGGGCGGAGCGCGCATGCAAGAGGGCGTGACATCGCTTATGCAGATGGCCAAAATCTCTGCTGCCGCGAGAAGGCATAGCGAGGCGGGCGGCCTGTATATCACGGTGCTCACCGACCCCACGACTGGCGGCGTGACCGCGAGCTTTGCCATGGAGGGCGATATTATCCTGGCCGAGCCCGATGCCCTGACGGCATTTGCCGGCCCGCGCGTGATCGAGCAGAACATGCACAAGCGCCTGCCCAAGGGATTCCAGCGCTCCGAGTTTTTGCTGGAGCACGGCTTTTGCGATGCCGTTGTTCCGCGTGGCGAGATTGCGCTCACGGTAGGCGAGCTGCTGGCACTGCACGAAGGGCACGCGCCCGGCCTGGGGGCACCGCATGAGATCGTGCATACGGGTCGTCGCGGCAAAAAGCTGGGACACTTGTTCAAGCGCTCGACCGCACCAAAAACCGCGCTCGAGATTGTCAAGCAGACCCGCTCGGCAGATCGCGCCACGGCGGGCGAGATGATCTCGCTGGGCCTCGACGGATTTGTGGAGCTGCACGGCGACCGTTACTTTGGCGACGACGCCGCCGTGGTGGCTGGCATTGGCTGGAAAGACGGGCGACCCGTGACGGTTATCGCCGTCGAGCGCGGTACCACGACCAAAGAGCGCATGCGTCGCAACTTTGGTATGGCACATCCCGAGGGCTACCGCAAAGCGCGTCGCCTTATACGCCAGGCCGAAAAGTTTGGTCGACCGGTTCTGTGTCTGGTCGATACTTCGGGCGCGTTTTGCGGCATCGGTGCCGAGGAGCGCGGCCAGGGCGAGGCGATTGCCCAGAATCTCATGGAGATGAGCGGCCTCAAGACGCCGATTGTCTCGGTGGTGACAGGCGAGGGCGGCTCTGGTGGCGCGCTGGCGCTGTCCGTGGCCGACCGCATCCTGATGCTCTCGAGCTCGGCCTATTCGGTCGTGAGCCCCGAGGCCTGTGCGTCGATCCTGTGGAAGGATACCGAGCGCGCGAATGAGGCCGCCGAGGCGCTTAAGCTCACGGCCCCCGATCTGTTGGCGCTCGGCATCATCGACGGCATTGTTGACGATAGGGGCCTGTCGCATGAGGAGATCGCCGGTGCCGTCATGTCCTCGGCATTTGATGCCTTCGATACGCTTGGGCAGCTCGACGACGCGACCCTCACAAACCTCCGCTACGAAAAGTACCGCGCAATCGGTCGATACCGCACGATGTGACAAAGGGACAGCCCGCATGTCATATTGGGAAAGGCATTCCATGCTACAAGTTTCTAACACCACGTTTGCAACGTCGGTTTCATCAAACGCCATGGCCGTGGTGGACTATCTGTCCAAAAGCATGATGTCGGCGCTGCCGTTTATTGTCTGCGCGGCGTTGTTCCGCACCGTCGCTGTCATTATGGGCGAAGGCATGCTGGGCCTGTGGTCTGCCGATTCCGATATCTATCGCCTGTTCTACAGTTGGCTCTATAACGCCGGCTACTACTTTTTGCCCATTTATCTTGGTTGGGCGGCCGCCCGCCAGCTCGGTTGCTCGGAGCAGCTGGGCAT
>DBEWTR010000229.1:0-3016 GCA_048205775.1 Collinsella sp.
CTTACCGATACGGGAGAGCTTGTCGGCGTCGCGAAGGGCGGCAGCCATCTCGTCGTAGTGGGCGAAGATGCGCTCCTGGACCTCCTCGACGGGCTGGTCGAGCGGGTACTCCTTCTTGACGATGGGGCCGTTAACCTGCTCCCACTCGGCGACGAACTCGTCCTGAGCCTGGCAGAAAGCAGCAAGGGCCTCCTGGCCAAGCTTCATAGCGGCGAGCATGTCGTCCTCGGAGATCTCCTCGGCGCCGGCCTCGACCATCGAGATGAAGTCGGCGGATCCGCCCAGCTCCAGGTCCAGATCGGAGTTCTCGCGCTCCTCGTAGGTGGGGTTGACGATAAACTCGCCGGTCTCCACGTTACGGCCGATGCGCACGCAGGCAAGCGGGCCCTCGAAGGGCACGCCGCCGAGCGTCATGGCCAGGGAGGCACCCATGACGTTGATGACGTCGAAGGGGTTGACCTGGTCGGCGACGAGCGAGGTAGCGACAATGTGTACCTCGTTGCGGAAGCCGTCCGGGAAGCTCGGGCGAATCGGACGGTCGATCATGCGCGCGGTGAGCGTGGCCTTCTCGCTGGGACGGCCCTCACGCTTGAGGTAGCCACCCGGGATGCGACCGGCTGCGTACATCTTCTCGTTGAAGTCGACGGTCAGCGGGAAGAAGTCGTAGTTCTTGCGCTCCTTGGAGACGACCACGGTGTCGAGCATCGTGGTGTCGCCCTGCTTGACCAGGCAGGCGCCGGTGGCCTGCTTGGCAAGCTCGCCCGACTCAAAGGTGTAGGTCTTGCCGTACAGCTCAAAGGTCTTGGATACGAGTGTCATTGTTCTCCTTAACCCCGCAGACCCCTTGTCTGCGGGCTTCTCATGTGACGCGGGCCCCCTGCCCCCGCCACGCTTCAGAGCGTGATTGTTCGCGCCCTTACACAAAAAGAGCGCCCCGCTGCGCAGGACGCTCTTAGCATGTACAAATCCTACTGGATGTTGTCGCGGATGCCCAGAGCCTTGATGAGCTCACGGTACTCGACGATGTCGTTCTTCTTGATGTAGGAGAGAAGACGACGACGACGGCCGACGAGCATGAGCAGGCCACGACGGGTGTGGAAGTCCTTCTGGTGGGACTTCATGTGCTCGGTCAGCTCCTTGATGCGCTCGGACAGGATGGCGACCTGAACCTTGGGGTTGCCGGTGTCGACCGGGGTGTTACCGAACTGGGCAGTCAGCTCCGCCTTGCGCTCTTTGGAAACAGTCATTGTTTCACCTTTCGTTTTGCGTCGCCCACGGGCGACTCGATTCGCCTCGGACTGGGAAGCCGCCGGTGGAGCGAACAACCAAGGTCGAGGTACCAACAGGTCGGTATGTTACCACAAGCAGCCCGCGCCTGCGCATCATCACCGACCCAACATGAATTCCATCGCGCGGAGGCGCTGATCGGTGTGCGTCGCAGCCCAAACATGCGAAAGCCCGAGCAGGAATGCCGCCGTATGCGGGTCGATTCGCTCGGCCATGAGCGCATCGAAGGTCATGGACATGAGGGCGCGCAGCCATGCGGTCTCACCGGTCGACACCAGTTCGGCACCTGGAACGCTCGACGCGCACGACCCGCACATGAGACCGCCCGCCTGGGCTGAAAAATACGACAGCATGGGGTCTCCGCACAGCACACAGGCCGAAAAATCGGGACGATAGCCAACGTGCGATAGCAGCTTAAAGACATATGCCGCCACAAGTAGGTCCATATGTGCCGCGTCGAGCCCGCTGCCGACAAGCGTGAGCGCCCGCTGCGTGATAGCAAAGGTAAACGGGTCCTCGGCGTCCTCGAACGAGCACACGCGCGCGACCTCGGCGATCGCGCTTGCGGCGCATGTCGTCTCGTAATCGGGCGCAACGCCGAGCGGCGCCTCCATAAGCTCGGCCTGGGAAACCACGTCGAGCGACCGTCCATGCGCAAGCAGCATATCGACGGTACAGAACAGCTCGCAGCGCGCAGCCAGGCGTCCACCGGGTTTGCGGGCGCCCTTTGCCACGGCACGAACCTGCCGACCCCGCTCGTCAAGCATCGTCAGGATCAAGTCCGTCTCTTTGAGCTTCGTCTTGTCGAGGACGAGTACCTTCGTGCGATATGTCCGGGAGCCTGCCATGCGCGCCGCGCGCCCTTAGTCCTCGGCGTTGTAGCCAAAGCGGCGAATCTGGGCCTCGTCGTCACGCCAGCCGGCCTTAACCTTCACGTCCAGCTCCAAAAAGACCTGCGTGCCAAAGATGCGCTCAAGATCGCGGCGGGCGTCGATACCGATATGCTTGATCATCTCGCCGCCCTTGCCGATGATGATGCCCTTTTGGCCCTCACGCTCGACGTAAATGGTGGCGTGCACGCGCAGCACCTTCTTGGTCTGCTCGAGCGCATCGCAGATCACGCCAACGGAGTGCGGGATCTCATCACGGGTGCGGCGCAAGACCTTCTCGCGCACAAACTCGGCAACGAGTGTCTCGTCGGAAGCGTCGGTACCCATGTCCTCGGGGAACCAACGCGGGCCCTCGGGCAAAAAGTGCGCAACGGTCTCAATGAAGGCATCGACGTTGAAGTTCTTGACCGACGACGTCACGATCTCGTCGTCATAGTCCATGAGCTCGTGGGCGGCCTTAAGCTGCTCCATGACTTGTGCGGGGTCGGCCTCATCGGCCTTGGTGAGCACCAGGACCTTCTTGGAACGAGCGTTCTTGACACGCTCGGCAACCCAGGCGTCTCCCCTGCCGATGGGCTTGGTGGCATCAACCAAAAACGCGACGACGTCGACATCGTTCAACTCGAACAGTGCGCTCTTGTTGAGCTCGGACCCCAGGCCGTCCTTGGGCTTATGAATACCCGGGGTATCGACAAAGACCAGCTGGTAGCCGGGACGGTTGACGACGGCGCGCATGCGACGGCGGGTCGTCTGTGCCACCGGCGAGGTGATGGCGACCTTTTTGCCATAGCAGGCGTTGAGCAGCGTGGACTTGCCGGCGTTGGGGCGTCCGACCAGGG
>DBEWTR010000230.1:0-5125 GCA_048205775.1 Collinsella sp.
GGACGAGGAGTACTTCTCGCAAACCTACGAAGAGCATCAACAGTCTTGGAATTAGCATGAGGATTTTTAGCCCCAAACGATACGTTGCCTCGGTCGATCGCATCGACCTCGATACCCTCTGGGCCGACGGCAAACGCGCCATTCTGCTCGATCGCGATAACACCCTGGTGCCGCGCGACACCGAGCAGGTTCCCGCCGCGGTTTCCGCTTGGCTCGATGCCGCCCGCGCCAAAGGCTTTAAGCTGTGCATGGTGTCCAACAACTGGCATCGCGACCAGGTCATGAGCTCTGCACGCGAGCTGGGACTCGAGGCCATCAGCCACGCCATGAAGCCGGCGCCGTTTGCCCTCAAGGCAGGTCTTAAGCGCCTCGGCGCCACGGCCGACGAGGCGGTGCTGATCGGTGATCAGCTCTACACGGACGTGTGGAGCGGCAACTTCGCCGGCGTCGATACCATCTTGGTAAAGCCGCAGGCGACGCAGGACCTGTGGTATACGCAGATCTTCCGTATCTTTGAGCGCCGGGCCCTGCGCGACCTTCCCTGCGAGGATTAGGTCTCGCTATGTCCCAGCACACCAAACACGGCTGCGACCATATCTTCTTTATCGGCTTTTTGGGCGCGGGCAAATCGACGCTCGCGCGCAACGTCGGCACTATGTTCAAGCGGCGTTTTGTCGATACCGACCGCCTGGTCGTGCGCCGTTGCGGCAAGTCGGTAACCGAGATATTTAAGACCGAGGGCGAGGATCGTTTTCGTGAGCTCGAGACCTCGGCGCTCCGTTCGCTCCAAAGCGAGCGCAGCCTGTTGGTTTCGTGCGGGGGCGGTATCGTCGAGACGCCGGTGAATATTGAGTTGATGCACGAAATGGGTACGTGCGTTTACCTCGAGGGCGACTTCGAGGATTCGATTCGCCAGATTCGTCGTTCCGACACGCGCCCCGATTTCCGTTCGCCCGAGCATGCCGCGCGCCTGTTTGAGCATCGCCGTCCGCTGTATCGACAGGCCGCCGACCTTACCCTTGATATTCGCAACAAGTCCTTCGAGGACGTTTCCTACCTTTGTGCCGAGATGCTTTTGGAGCGTGGACTGCTATGATTCGCCGTCAACTGATCAATTTCCAAAACCGCAGCGTCGATGTTCGCGTCGGCTTTAACGCTTTTAGTGAGCTGTCGCGTATGTTTGCCTCGGCCGTGGGCAAGCCCAAGCGTGCGATGGTGGTTTGGAACGACGCCACATCCGAGCGTTTTGGTGAGGTCGTCGAGCATGCGCTGGTCGACGCCGGTTTTGTCATGTCACAGCTTCCCCTCGAGGTTTCGCCTGCTGGTGCCACGCTGGCCGATGCCGATGCGATCTTTGGCGCCCTGTCTGCCAACGGCATTACCTGCGACGATCTGGTTGTCGCCGTTGGCGATGCCGCAACCTGCTCGGTTGTTAGCTGGTGCGCAAACCAGTGGTGCGGCCGAACCGAGTGCGCGCTGTTGCCGACGACGTTCGACGCCATGCTCACGGTCGCGACGACCATGAAGCCGCTCGTCGCCTCGTCGGCGAATGCGCTTCCCGCTATCGCCTTCCGTCCCGAACCGGGCTTGGTCGTGTGTGACCTCGACCTTGTTCGCGAGGCGGACCCCGAGGACCTTAAGCTCGGCTATGTGGTACTTGTTGGCACCATGCTTTCGAGCAGCAAGTCCCGCTGGAACCAGTTTACTGAGACCGTCCCCGAGATTCTCGCGGGCGAGGAGGTCGCGCTCGTTAATGCCGTTCAATGGTCTCAGACTGCCCGCAAGGACGTACTGATGGCCACGAACCCGAGCGCTCGCCATGCGCTCGATTTTGGCAAGACGGGGGAGCGTACCCTGCGCGCCTGCTTGGGCGATGCCGCTTCGCAGGTCCCTGCCTATCAGCTGTTATCCGAGGGCATGCGCTTTGAGGCGCGCCTAGCACATGATGCCTGCGACTTTGATATCGATTACGTCTTTGAGGTCGATGACTGCCTGGAGGACTTTGGTATCGAGGAGCTTGCCTTCGATCTGGAGCCTGTCGCATATATCGAGGAGTTCCGTAGGCAGCAGTTCGCGCGCTCAAACCGCAGCATGCTGCCGCTGCCCGCGGCGCTCGGCGCCATTCGCCTAACGAACGTTCAGGACGAGGTTCTTGAGCGCCATGCTCACGCCTACTTGGCTTCTCGTAAAGAACTTCTCTAAGATTTATTGACTTCCATCGTCTTTCGTATCATGTTGAGGGGCGGGTTTCCAATCGGTTGCGGATCGCATGCGATTCCGTCGTTCGGTTGAGACCCGTCCCGTCTATATAGAGACAACAAGAAAGGAATCTGCATGTCTGAGTTTGCTGCCGGTCCTGCCGGTCGTATCGAGCGCGTCCGTGCCCTGATGGTCGAGCGTGGCTACGACGCTATCGTGGTACGCGACGAGGCCAATCTTCGTTGGCTCACGGGCGTGAAGGGCGTCTTCGACTACACCTTCGAGTTCCCGCACGCGGCGTTTATTACGGCTGACCAGTGCCTGTTCCATACCGACTCGCGCTACCTCAACAGCTTTGAGGAGAACACGCCCGCCGGCAGCCCCTGGGTCTACGACATGGATGAGGGCACCATCCCCGGTTGGGTCGCCGGCAAGATCGCGGCCAACAAATGCCGCGTCTGCGCTGTCGAGGACGATATGCAGATTAATTTCTACCAGGGTATTCAGCGCGGCCTGGAGGACCGCTCCGTCGCCTGTATGCTGCCGCTGATGCACGACGACATCCGCAAGATGCGCGCCATCAAGGACGCCGAGGAGATTGAACTCATGCGCCATGCGCAGTCGATCACCGATGCCGCCTTCCAGCACATGCTCGGCTTCATTAAGCCCGGTATGACCGAGAAGCAGGTACGCAACGAGCTCGAGAACTTTATGTTCGCCAACGGTGCTGACAGCCTTGCCTTCGGCTCCATCGTGGCGAGCGGCCCCAACACCGCCAACCCGCATGCCGTCCCGAGCGACCGCGTGATCGAGAAGGGCGACTTTGTCCTCATGGATTACGGCGCGGGCTACTGCGATTATCGCTCCGACATGACACGCACTGTCGTGATGGGCGGGCCCACGCAGGAGCAGCTTGACCTGTACGCGCTCGTGCGCCGTACGCACGAGGAGTGCGTCGCCGCCATCCATCCGGGCGTCGAGGGCAACGACATTTTCAAGCTTTCCAAGAAGATCATCGGCGATGCCGGCTATGGCGATTACTACAACCATGGTCTGGGCCACGGCGTCGGTATCGACATCCACGAGCTGCCCAACTTCAATCGCAGCAAGAACACCATCGAGGTCGGCTCGGTTATCACCATGGAGCCCGGCGTCTACCTGCCCGGCGTGGGCGGCGTGCGCCTGGAGGACTACGGCGTGGTCACCGAGAACGGCTATGAGCCCTTCACCAAGACCCCGCACGACCTGCACGTTATCGACTGCTAGTTTACTTCAGTAGATAGTTTGGGGCGGGGCGTCCGAAATGATTCGGGCGCCCCGCGTTCTCTTTTTATGCGCTCGCCGCAGCCGCCGTCTGCAAGTGTATAATTTCGCTCGTATGTAATTTGGACGCTTGTGCGTCTCGCCAATAACAAGAAAGGTCGCTATGCCTACTATCTCTACCGCCGACTTCAAGAACGGCCTCGGTCTCCGCATTAAGGACAAGGTCTACACCATCGTCGAGTTCCAGCACGTCAAGCCTGGTAAGGGCGGCGCTTTCGTGCGCTACAAGACCCGCGACATCAAGAGCGGCCGCGTCGTCGAGAACACCTGCAACGCCGGCACCAAGTTCGAGAGCGTCATGCTCACTACCCGTGAGTTCCAGTACCTCTACAACGACGGCGCCGACTACATCTTCATGGACAACGAGTCCTACGAGCAGGTTCCCGTTCCCGAGGATATGGTGGGCGAGAACGCCAAGTGGCTGCGCGAGAACGACACCTGCCAGCTGCTCTTCGCCGATGACGAGCTCATGGGCGTGACTCCGCCGATGTTCATCGAGACCACCATCGTCCAGACCGACCCGGGCTTTAAGGGCGACACCGTCCAGGGTTCCACCAAGCCGGCCACCATCGACACCGGCGCCGTCATCCAGGTTCCCATGTACCTCAACGAGGGCGAGGTCATCAAGGTTGACACCCGCGACGGCAAGTTCGTCTCCCGCGTCTAGCAACCAACTCTTCTAGGAGGACTCATGCCCCAGGAAATCAAGATTGACGGCATCGGCATTTCGCCCGATGTTCTGACCGCCATCGTCTCGCGCGCCGTCACGGATGTCGAGGGCATCGCCTCCGTGGGCGTCAAGGACCTTGCCACCAACCTTGTCTCCATGATGCTTTCGTCCAAGGCCCCGGCTTCGGAGCCGGCGGTCGAGGCCGAGGTCATCGGCGACAAGCTCGCGCTTACCGTGCGTGTCGTGGTGTTCTTTGGCTATCCGTTCAAGAAACTCGCCGAGGCCGTTCGCGCCGCCGTGGTCGCCGCCATCGATGCCCAGGTGGGCGTCGAGGTCGAGCGCGTTGACGTTTGCATCGACGGCCTCGTTTTCCCCAAGGAGTAACCTTTGAGCCTTAAGGTTTATCGCGGGCGTACGCTTGCCCGCAGTCAGGCGCTGCAGCTGCTGTTCCAGGCCGAGGCCACGGACAGCCCGCTCGAGCGCGTCCTCGAGGGCGATTTCCTGATCTCGAAGGGTCCCCTCGACCCCTATGCGCTGGAGCTGTGCCGCGGTGCCTACGAGCACATCGACCGCATCGACTGCGCTCTGCGCTCCGTCGCTAAGAACTGGGATCTTATGCGCATGCCCGGTGCCGACCGCAATCTGCTGCGCATCGCCGTCTATGAGATGCGCTTCCTCACCGACGAGGAGGTCTCGGACGCCATCGTGATCAACGAGGCCGTCGAGCTTGCCAAGGCCTATGGCACCGATCAGTCCGCGTCGTTTGTCAATGGCGTGCTGGGCAAGATCGCTCGCAGCGAGGAGCTGCCGGGCGAGGACCTGTACCAAGAGCTGCTGGCCGAGGACCGCGCTCGCGAGGAGGCGCAGGCTGCAGAGGCTGCCGCAAAGGTCGCCGCCGCTCAGGCTGCCGCCGGTGTACTTGCCGAGGATGCG
>DBEWTR010000097.1:0-7141 GCA_048205775.1 Collinsella sp.
CCGCACGCAAAGAAGGCCACTTAATGTGGCCTTCGTCTTGCGCAGGACTGTAGAGCAGGAAACCTTATATCCGGCCCCTCCGTCCGGGGACCGCGCCGTACCAGCTACAGCGTCATGTTCGGATCGGCGTCGACGTCGAACGGCGAGATTTCACCTCGGTCGAATTTACGGCGAGCGACCTCCGCGATCATGGCTGCATTATCGGTACAGGCAGACAAGGGCGGCACCGTTACGCGAATCCCCTGACGCCCAAGCTTCTTGATCATCATCTCGCGCAGATGCGGGTTGGCCGAGACGCCGCCACCGATGCAGTATTCCTTGCATCCGGTAGCGTGCAATGCGTTTTTGGCCTTCTTGTACTGCACGTCAAAGACAGCTGCCTCAAACGAAGCTGCCAGATCGGGCAGGTGAATCGTGCGCCCGGCCTTGGTCTCCTGTTCAATGTAGAGCGTCACAGCGGTTTTAAGGCCCGAAAGCGAGAAGCGATAGTCTCCTCTGCTGTTAAGCGAACGGGGGAAGTCGATCGCCTTGGGGTTGCCCGTCTCGGCCAGCTTAGAGATGATGGGGCCACCGGGATAGCCCAGGCCCAGCGCCTTGGCCACCTTGTCGAAGGCCTCGCCCACGGCGTCGTCGAGCGTCTCACCGAGCACCTCGTAGTCGCCCCATGCCTTTACGTGCACGAGCATGGTGTGCCCGCCCGAGACAAGCGTGAAGATGAACGGCGGCTTGAGGTCGGGCTGCGCCAGCAAGTTGGCAAACAGGTGCCCCTCCAGATGGTTGACGCACACGAGCGGCTTGCCGGCAGCGTAGGCAAAGCCTTTGGCGAAGGCGACGCCAACCACGAGCGCGCCCACCAGGCCCGGACCCTGTGTCACGCCCACGGCGGCAAGCTCGCTGGGGGCAATGGCTCCACCCTCAAGACCAAGCGATGCTGCGGCATCCTCGAGCGCCGCATCCACGACACTCACAATCACCTCAACGTGTTTGCGCGAGGCGATCTCGGGCACCACGCCGCCAAAACGGGCATGGAAATCAATCTGCGTCGACACCTGGTTGGCCAGCATATTGCCATCCGCATCGATAATCGCCACGGCCGTCTCGTCGCAGGAACTCTCGATAGCGAGCACTAGGCGGCGGCGTTCAATTTCGGCACGCTCCCCCTCGGAGCGCCCGGGCGCAGGCAGCGGCCATACGCGCTGCTCTGCCGCCGTCGGCTCGGGCGAAGCATTGTCGACCGGAAGCACGAGGGGCAGCGGAGCCGTCATGACGATGGCATCCTTGCCGGCACCATAGTAGCCGCGGCGACGGCCAGCCTCGGTAAAGCCCAGAGCGTTATAAAGCGCGATCGCTCCCTCGTTGCCGTCCTCGACCTCGAGCGAAGCCGTGGTGCAGCCGAGCATCTGGGCATCATAGCTCACATGCGACAGCAGCTTGCGGGCAATGCCCTCACGGCGATGTGCCGGGTCGACGGCGACATCCAGAATCTGCACATCACCGTCCACGACCATACCGCCGGCAAGGCCCAGCAGCTTGCCGTCGTCGTGTGCCACCCACCAACTGCGCGGCGCAGCGACGTCCTCGCCCAGTTCGGACAGGAACATGCCCGGCGTCCACGCCTCGTGTCCGGCACCTTCAAAGCAGGCAGCCTCTAGCGCGCTCGCGCCCTCGGCATCCGCCGCGCCCATGGGACGGAACTGCAGATGACGACCGGCGAGCTCATCGGCAACGCCCGTAATTTCGCTCTGCGCACTCTCGGCAAGACCAAGACGCTTGCGCTCGTTTTCCTCGGCATCCGAAAGGCGCGTGTAAATCGGCAGGACGCGAGCCGGATCGCCGTCACCCGCAGCGTGCGCGAGCAGCAAGCCCTCGCCCGAAGGCCACCACAGGTCGCGCTCCACGCAGCGGGCGGTCTCGTCCTCACCCAGCAGCTTGCCATAGCGCACGAGACCGTCACCGGTCAGCTGAACCTGGTCCCAGTCCGCTGCTCGGCGCCACTCATCGAGCGCCACGGCGGCCTTGACCACGTGTTCGCGCTCAAATTGACGCTCGGGACCCTCATCGCCCAGCATATATAGTGCCGGATATACCTCACCGCGCATGGCATCGGCCAAGATACCAAGCTTGCCGCGCACGCCAGCCTTCCACGCCGTCCAAGCGCAAGCGTCGAGCGTCGACACGCCCAGCAGTGGAACATTGGCACCGCGCGCGAGGCCCTTGGCAGTGGAGATGCCGATGCGCACACCCGTAAACGACCCCGGGCCGCGGCCGACCACGTAGTAACCAACATCGCTGCGATCCAGACCGGCTTGAGCCAGCACGCCATCAACGGTATTCACGAGCTCAACGTTGGCGTGACGGCGACACATGTGGTCGCCACTCACGAGCTTCGTCTCGCCCGTCTGCCCATCAATCCAGCTTGCCGCGCAGGCAAGCATGTCGGTCGAGGTATCGAGCGCCACCACCAGCGCGTTGTCGTTATGCAAGCTCATCTTGTACAGCCTTATCAATCAAATGGGAAAGCTCCATTGCGCGGTCACCGTGTGCCTCGAGCGTTATCGTTCGCACATCGCTGTCGCCCTCATCACGCTTGAGCGTCACCGAAAGATACTCATCCGTCAGCTCGTCCTGGAATTGTTCGCCCCATTCCAGCAAGCAAGCACCCTCATAGCCCAGCACATCGAAAATGCCCGTATCCTCGAGCTCGTAGGCATGCTCCAGGCGGTATAGATCAAAGTGAAACAGCGGAATACGACCTTGATCGTGAACGGCCATGAGCGCAAACGTAGGGCTCGTAACCATATGCCCATCGCCCAGCCCGCGCGAGACGCCCTTGGTAAAGTGAGTTTTGCCCACTCCCAGGCCACCGGTCAGGATGAGCACATCGCCGTCCTCAAGGCACGGTGCAATTAGCTCGCCAAAGTACTCCGTATCGGCAGCGCAAGTCGTTTTGTAAGTACCTACCCCCAGGCGCTCCAGGGACATATATGCTCCTTATTATTCCGAGGCGTCCTCTGGTGCGGGATGTCGCTCCAGATAGTCGCCCAGCATCTTAAAGTCTTCCTCCAGCAGCTCCTGCCACGCCGGATTGCGCAGCGCTGCTGCCGGATGGAACGTGGGCATTACTACAAAATGCCCCATCTGGTGGAACCTGCCGCGCAGCTTAGTAATGCCAATCTCGGTCTTAAGCACAAAGTGCGTCGCGGGGTTGCCGAGCGTCACGATAATATCGGGCCAGATGCTTCGAATCTGCTCACGCAAAAACGGCGAGCAAGCCAGCACTTCCTCGGGACGCGGATTGCGGTTTCCCGGCGGGCGGCACTTAAGCACGTTGGCAATGTAGACGTCTTCGCGTTTGAGGCCCGCCAGCGACAAAATGCCGTTGAGGTCCTCGCCTGCCGCCCCCACAAAGGGCTCGCCCTGCAAATCCTCATTGCGGCCCGGCGCCTCACCAATAAACATCACGCGAGCGCGGGGGTTTCCCACGCCAAACACGATATTGTGACGCGACTGGTAGAGCTGGCAGAGGTGACAATCGCCCAGAACGGCCTCAATTTCCTCGAGTGCGACCTCACGTGGTGCCTGATGGGTATGGCCGGGGATGTGCATGACGCCCATAGCGGCTCCTACACGTAGACCTTGTCGAGACGCATGCCAAAGCCGCAGGCGACCTCGTAGTTAATCGTTCCGCGCAGTCGGGCCATCTCGTCCATGGTGATCTCGGCATCGCCATCGCGGCCGACAATGATCATCTCGTCACCATACTCGGCCTCGGGAATCTCGTGTGCCGGGTTGGACTGAATGGCGACCATAAACTGGTCCATGCAGATATTGCCAACCTGATGCACACGCTCGCCGCCATACAGCACATCCATACGATTGGAAAGCGTACGCGATAGGCCATCGGCATAACCGATCGGCAGCGTGCAGATCTGAACGCGCGTACGCGGTACGCGGTAGGTAAAACCGTAGCCCACGCCCTCACCCATCGCAGGGTGTGCCACGCGCGTCACACGCGCATGGACGCTCATAACGGGATCAAGCTGCATCACGCGGCCACTCAGCTCGCACGGCTGCATGCCATACAAGCCAACGCCGGCGCGGATCATATCAAAATGCATCGAGGGGTCGAGCATCGAGGACGGCGTGTTGGCGCAGTGCACGATACCGCACTCAAAACCCGCATCCTTAATGGCCTGAACGGCCTCGGTAAAGCGCTGACACTGCAGCTTGTAGTCCCAGCCCGAAGGTTCATCGGCCGTGGCGAAGTGCGTAAATACGCCGTCGCACTGAATACCGCGATGGAAATTTATACCGCGGACAAAGTCGAGCACCTGCGTGTAGTGAACGCCGATACGATTCATGCCCGTCTCGATGGCGAGATGATACTTGCCCACTTTGCCCGCCGCGACGGCACATTCGCCATACGCAAGAGCAAAGTCAGACGTATAGACCGAGGGCATGATATCAAACTCGAGCAACGTCGGAATGGCCTCGATAGGCGGCTCGCTTAGGATGAGGATGGGCTTCGTAATCCCGCCCTGTCGGAGCTCAACGCCCTCGTTAACCGTCGCCACGGCAAACATGTCGGCACCGGCCGAATACATGATCTTGGCGCACCCAACAGCTCCATGACCATAAGCATCGGCCTTGACCACGCAACACAGGCGCTGACGTGGATTCAACAAGTTCTTATAGGCCCTCGTGTTGCGACGGAGCGCCCCGCGGTCGATCTCGACCCAGGACCAGCGCGTCAAATCGGCTTTATTCATGATTAGTCATCCGACCCTTCGTCCATGATTCCCAGATCTTCGAGCGCATCCTTTGCCGCCAGTTCCATGGCAGGACCGATCAAGTCGATAAGATCGGTCGCGATAACGCTCTTCTCACCATACTCCGTCGCCGCGGCAAAACCGGCGTAGCTGTGAAGTGCGACGGCGTACGAATACAGCAACTCCCAACGATCCATCTCGTCGCGCATGGTGGCAAGCGTGCCGGCCAAAATACCCGCGAGAACATCACCCGAACCGGCAGTTGCCAGAGAAGCCGGACCCGAGAGCGGCAGCAGCACACGCTCAACGCCACAGATAGCCGTCGTCGGCCCCTTGGCAATGACCACCAGATTGTCGGAGCCTGCAGCCCAGACAACCTTCTGCGCGGCCGCAATCGCGGTACCAAGGTCGTTCACCTCGTCACCGGCAACCAGACGCGAAAGCTCACGATAGTGCGGCGTCATAACCAACGGCTGCTCGCGACGATACATCTCGGGATTACTATCAATACCGTCAATGGCAATCTTAGCAAGGCAGTTGAGTGCATCGGCGTCCAAAATAAGCGGTACATCAAGCTCGAGCAAGCCCGAAACCACCTGCATAGCGCCAGCAGACGTCGTCATACCGGGACCGCACAGTACGCAGCTGTACTTCTTTGCGATCTCGCACACCGTCATGCGCGCAGCGGCGCCAAAGGAGCCGCGGGAATCAGACGGAATAGCAAAGACGGGAATCGAAGGAAGCGCCATGCGAATAAGATTGGCGCAGGCGTCAGGAGCCGCGACCGCCACGTAACCAGCACCCGCGCGAGCTGCAGACTTGGCCGCCATAATGGCAGCACCAGGATATTGCGCAGATCCGGCGACAATAAGCACAGAGCCACGGGAATACTTATCGATATTCGTAGGCAGTGGGGCAAAGTAATCAACTAAGTCACCGGGCTCGACAATCTCAGCGGCGTGGTCGACATCATCGATGACCTCGTCAAGACGGTCGTAAAGATTGCCGCAGATCAAATCGCCAGCATACTCAGGACCATCAGCGCTATACAGACCAATCTTGGGCGCAATCATCGTCACCGTATGCTCGGCACGAATGCAGTCGTCATCAACAACGCCCGTCTCGGCATTCAGGCCCGAGGGAACATCAATGGATACGACACAATCGGCGCATTCATTGACCGTAGGAATCCAGATGGAGAACGGCGCACGCAGATTTCCGTGGAAACCGGTACCAAAAATGGCATCGACAACAACATCGGCCTTATCGATCAAAACCTCGAGTTCGTCACGCGAGGGGCCGACGCAAACGTGCACATCGCGGCCGGCAGTACGACGAGCAACATGACGTGCCAGAGCAGCAGGAATCTCATCCGGCTCAACCGGAGAAACGATATCCACGTCCACACCCTTATGGCTCAGGATATCGGCGGCAACCCAACCGTCGCCGCCATTATTACCAAAACCGACCAGAACGAGAACCCGATCGGGATTGAGCTTCAAGACCTCGTTGGCGGCAAACTCACCCGCTAGCTCCATAAGCTCGGCCTTCGAAGTCCCTTCGCGTTCGATGATATCCTCGAGACGAACGACTTCTTCGGTACTCAAAACCGGTTTCATCTATGCTCCTAGCGTATCTTGCGAAGCATCGCCCAGGTGCTCCGTCAATGCTGAATTCTGCAGCTGCTCAAGCTCATCTAAAACAGAGCGAGCCTCTTTAAATGTCTGCGCTACGCGTTTCTTGGCGCTCACCTTTTCCTCTTTTGGCTTAGGCCGAGCATCTTCGGTAATCGCGATGGCATTCGCAACGGCCAAGTCTCCTGTAAGCGTAATGGAAAGAGCGACTTCAACAACACCCAGTTCTTGAGCGATCTCGAGAGCACGGCCCGAAAGCAGCGCCTTCGGTTTGCCGAGTTTATCACGCGTAACCGAAACATCCTTGCGACCCACGCCTTGACTAAAACCCGTGCCGAGAGCTTTAAGTACCGCCTCGCGCGAAGCAAAGCGGCTCGCATAGTGAGCAGCGGGACGCGATGATGCATCGCAATACGCACGCTCTTCTTCGGTAAACACACGCCGAGCAAACGACGGCGTCTTTTCAAGAATTGATTTCATGCGGGAAATCTCGACGATATCAACGCCGATACCAGCTTCAGCCATGTTCACCTCCATATCGCACAGACTAAGTTATTGTAGCCCGTTCGCAGAAGATGCGACAAACGAGGGTTATAAAACACAGCTACTATGTGAGACAAAAGCCCGTAAACGCAAAAAAGGGAGAGGCCGCGAGGCCTCCCCCTTCTCAGTTCAAGCGTACGGCTCGGTGCCGTCCACCGGTCAGCGGCGCCCTGGCCTCCCACGGGCTGACCCCGC
>DBEWTR010000236.1:0-1931 GCA_048205775.1 Collinsella sp.
TTGTCGAGGTGGGCTCTACCAACCGCACGCATCTGGATGATTACCGAAGCGCCATTACGCCCAACACGGCGATGATCCTGAAAGTTCATCCTTCAAACTACCGTATCGAGGGCTTTCACGAGGAGGTTTCGGCGGCGGAGCTTTCTGCGCTGGCGCATGAACACGGCCTTTTGCTTTACGAGGACCAAGGCTCGGGCGCTTTGCTTGCAGACGGGGTGCTCGCCGATGTGGGGGAAAAGCTCACGTCCGCCTCGCTTTGCGCCGGCGCCGACGTTGTCTCGTGCTCGGGGGACAAGCTGCTCGGCGCTTCGCAGGCGGGCATTATTCTCGGCAGCGCCCAGGCGATTGCCGCCTGCGCCTCTCATCCGCTTATGCGCGCGCTTCGCCCCGGCAAGCTCACGCTCGCGGCGCTCGAGGCCACCCTGCGCTTATATGTGGCCGGCTCCGATACGGCATATCGGGAGATCCCGGTGCTCAACATGCTTTCCGGCGCGCCGGCTCCGCTCGAGCGTCAGGCCAAGCGCCTACACGACCGCATGCTGCGTAAACTTCGCGAGTCTCAGTGCGAGGACGCGGTGGAGCTGCAGGTTGTCGAGGGCGCCTCTGCCCCCGGCGGCGGGTCGCTGCCGACTGTCGAGCTCCCAACCTTTTGCGTTGCCGTCTGCCCCGTCGATGGGCGCCTATCCGCCGATGGCCTGAAGCGCGCCATGGTTCAGGAGCCCGATACCCCGGTTGTGACGCGCGTACAGCATGACCAGGTGCTGTTTGACGTTCGCACGCTTTTGCATGATACCGACCTTGATCTGTGCGTATCTGCATTGGCCGCTGCCGTGCGAGCGGGTTTGCGTCGATGACCGCGTGCGAGCTTGTCGAATGTCCCGTTGTCGTCGGGACGGCGGGGCACGTCGACCACGGAAAGTCAGCCCTTATCGAGGCGCTGACCGGAAAAAACCCCGATCGCCTGGAGGTCGAACGGCGCCGAGGCATGACCACGGAGCTCGGTTTTGGCGAGCTGGTGCTGCCGAGCGGCAAGATTGTCGGCTTGGTCGACGTGCCCGGGCATGCGCACTATCTGCGCGCGATGGTGCAGGGCGCCACCGGCGTGGACGTTGCGTTGCTGGTGGTTTCTGCCGTTGAGGGCGTGATGCCGCAGACCCGTGAGCACGTGCACGTGCTGGAGCTTTTGGGTGTGACGCACATGGTCGTCGCGCTCACGATGCGCGATTTAGCCGATGACGAGATTGCCGCGCTGGCAGAGCTCGACGTCGAGGCATTTCTTCAGGGGACCGTGTTTGCGGGGGTATCGGTCGTGCCGGTGTCCTCCAAGACGGGTGAGGGCCTGGGCGAGTTGCTCGCGGTGCTCGAAGACGCGGTTTGCTCGTCCCTGTCGGAGCGCCTTGAGGCGACCGCGGGCTCGGGCGAGACGGCCCGTCTCCCTATCGACCGCTGCTTTAGTATCCGCGGCACCGGAACCGTCGTGACGGGCACGCTGCACGACGGGCCTGTATCGGTTGGCGACGAGCTTGTCGCACTGCCGTCGCGAACGCACTGTCGCGTGCGTGGCATGCAAGTTCACGGGGATACCCAGCGCGCGGTTCCGGGTCAGCGTGTCGCCCTGAACCTGGTGGGTGATGGCGTGGCGCACCTCAAGCGCGGCGAGATGCTCGGCGTCGAGGGTTGCGTGGGGCAGACGCTGCGCTTTTTGATGCGGCTGACATATGTGGGGCACGACGGCGCGCGATCCGGCGTTCTTGCCTCGGGCACGCGCGTGCACGTGATGGCGGGCACGGCCGGGGTGCTCGGCCGCATTATGCTTTTGGATGACGAGCCGCCCCTCGCAGTCGGTGAGACGCGCGTGGTGTCTGCGCCGTCGACGGTACCGAGGTGTTCGACCCGCACTTTGCCGCTGCGGCGATGCGCGTGGTGCGTGA
>DBEWTR010000237.1:0-2859 GCA_048205775.1 Collinsella sp.
AGCATCCGGGCCTTTGCTAGCAACTTGATGTTGCGGGCAGCTTAGAACTTGTGGCCGCACTTCTTGCAGACGCGCAGCTTGTTCTTGCCGTCCTTCTCGTGACCGACGCGGGTAACCTTACCGCACTCGGGGCAGACGAGATTGACGTTGGAGGCGTCGATGGGAGCCTCCTGCGAAACGATGCCGCCCTGCTGGTTGGCAGCGTTGGGCTTGACGGCCTTCTTGACGACCGAAACGCCCTCGACAACGACCTTGTTCTCGGCGGGGAGAGCACGCAGGATAACGCCCTGCTTGCCGCGATCCTTACCAGAGAGAACCTGGACCTTATCGCCCTTCTTGATATACATATATCTCCCCTAACTACAGGGTCTCGGGAGCGAGCGAGACGATCTTCATGTACTTCTTGTCACGAAGCTCGCGAGCGACAGGCCCGAAGATACGGGTGCCGACGGGCGAACCATCGTTGTTGATGACAACGCAGGCGTTCTCATCAAAGCGAATGTAGGAGCCATCCTTGCGGCGGATCTCCTTAACGGTGCGAACGACGACGCAACGGACAACGTCCTTCTTCTTGACGTTGGCGCCAGGGGTAGCCTCCTGGACAGCACCGATGAACACATCGCCGATGCCTGCATAACGACGCTTGGAACCGCCAAGCACCTTGATGCAGCGAATCTTGCGAGCGCCGGAGTTGTCGGCGACGTTCAGCATGGTTTGCATCTGAATCATGGTAGATGTTCCTCCGAACTAAGAACCGAAGAGAGGTGCGCAGCCTTTAGGCGGCCTGTGGTATGCAAACCAGGCATACGCACATCTTCGGAAACGTACAAGTCGTAAGAGCGACTGCTTATTTAGCGCGCTCGACGACCTCGATGAGGCGCCAACGCTTCATCTTGGACATAGGACGGGTCTCCATAACGCGGACGGTATCGCCCACGCCAGCCGTGCACTCCTCGTCGTGAGCGTGCAGCTTCTTGGAGCTGGTCATCATCTTGCCGTACTTGGGGTGACGCTTGCGCTCGGTGATGGTGACGACAATGGTCTTGGCACCGGAGACGGAGGTAACGACACCCGTACGGACCTTACGCGAGTTACGCGAATCAGTCATGTTCTCTCCTTAGGTCCTACTCGGCGACAGCGGACTTCTCCGCTGCGATCTCGCGGGCGCGCTGCTCCGTGAGGACGCGAGCGATGTCCTTCTTCACGGTGTTGACGCGAGCGGTGTTGTCCAGCTGGCTGGTGGCCATCTGGAAACGAAGGTTAAAGAGCTCGGCGCGCATTTCCTTCAGCTTCTCAACGAGCTGAGCGTCCGAGAGCTCACGAATCTCTGCGGGCTTCATTAGTTCTCCTCCTTGGCGGCGGCGGCGTCCTCAGCAGCCCACTTGGCCTCGAGAGCGGCCTCCTCAGCCATCTCCTTCTCGATGCGCTGCTCGGCGTTCTTGGCAGCAACAATCTTGGTCTTGATGGGAAGCTTGTGCTGTGCAAGACGCAGAGCCTCGCGAGCGACCTCCTCGGGCACGCCCTTGACCTCGAACATGATGCGGCCGGGCTTGACGACGGCCACCCACTCCTCGGGGTTACCCTTACCAGAACCCATGCGAGTCTCGGCAGGCTTCTTGGTGATGGGCTTATCGGGGAAGATCGTGATGTAGACACGACCGCCACGCTTCATGTAGCGGGTCATGGCAATACGAGCGGCCTCGATCTGACGGTTGGTGATCCAATGGGCCTCGAGAGCCTGGATACCAAACTCGCCGAAATGCAGCTCGGTATTACCCTTGGCCTGGCCCTTCATGGAGCCACGCTGCACCTTGCGGTGAAGAATACGCTTAGGGGCAAGCACTACTGACCCCTCCTCTCGGAGTTACGACGACGAGGACGGGAAGAGCCCTCGAGTGCAGGGTTGGGAACAGGCTGGCCCGGGAGCTTCTCGCCCAGGTAGATCCAGACCTTCACGCCGCAAGCGCCCATAGTGGTGCTAGCGACAGCCGTGCCGTAGTCGATCTTGGCACGGAGGGTGTGCAGAGGCACGCGACCCTCACGGTACCACTCACGACGGCCCATCTCGGCGCCGCCGAGACGACCGGAGCACTGGATACGGATGCCCTTAGCGCCGGCCTTGCGGGCGGACTGGACAGCCTTGCGCATAGCGCGACGGAAGGCAACGCGGCCCTCGAGCTGCTCGGCAATAGACTGAGCAACGAGGTTGGCGTCGAGCTCGGGGCGCTTGATCTCGACAACGTCGACGGAGAGCTGGCCCTTGGAAACGCCAGCGACCTTCTCGAGCTCGGTGCGGAGGGTATCGATCTCGGCACCCTTCTTACCGATGACAACGCCGGGGCGAGCGGTGAGGATGATGACCTTCACCTTGTCGCCAGCGCGCTCGATCTCGACGCGGGAGACAGCTGCGCGGGAAAGACGCTTCTCGAGGTACTTGCGGATCTCGAGATCGTTACCGAGGGTCTTAGCGTAATCCTTCTCTGCGAACCAGCGGGAGCGCCAGTTCTCGGTGATGCCAAGACGGAAGCCGGTGGGGTAGACTTTCTGACCCATACAGCTTTACGCCTCCTTTCGAGGAGCAACGACGACGGTGATGTGGGAAGTACGCTTCAGAATGCGAGAAGCGGAACCCTTGGCGCGGGGACGGATGCGCTTAAGCGTCGGACCCTCGTCAACATAGGCAGCGGCGACAACCAGGTTGTCGGCACGCAGACCGTTGTTGTTCTCGGCGTTCGCAACGGCGGAACGGAGAACCTTCTCGACATCCACGGCGACGGCGCGGTCGCAGAAGTGGAGGATGTCGAAGGCCTGAGCGACAGGCTTGCGGCGGATCAGATCGACCACCAGGCGGGCCTTGCT
>DBEWTR010000239.1:0-7002 GCA_048205775.1 Collinsella sp.
TCACGATTGCGCAGGCAGCAACCTGTGCCGTAGCCGTCGCGAGCACGGCGCCGCCGTACATGGCCCCGTTGACGCTTGCCATGGCAGCAGGCGTGGCCACATTGGCTCCGGCGCAGCTCGAAATGGCCGCACCTGCGACACCCGTACCACCCGTGAGCTTATCGACCGCGATGACGGGAATTGCAAAGACCACCGAGCAGATCACGCCGAGCAGAATACCGGGGAGACCGCCATTAATGAGCTGGCCAAAGGTCATGGTCGAGCCCATGGCAAAGAAGACGAGCACGATGATGGCGGAAAGTGCCGGTGCCATCATCTTCTTAAAGCTGGGGAACAGGTTACCCAGAATAATGCCGATGACGATCGGCAGAATGGCACCCACGAGCGACCAGCCGATCGGAGCCTGACCGGCAGCGCCGAGCACGATCATCGTGACCGGAGGGCCGACAACGAGCGTGGTGATGGCGACGGCGCCACGCTCGGCCTCGTTGCCCATGGTGCCCATCAGACCAGCGTACATAGCGTTGTTGGCGCCGGTGCAAGCCGCCAGCATCACCATGGCAGAGATGCCAAACAGGTTGTCGTTGAACACATAAAGGATGAGCAGCGACACGGCAACGACCACGATCTGCTTGACAGCGATGATGATGGCGCCGCGTGCAGCGGCGGCGGGAGCACTCTTAAACGAAATCGTCGTACCGACGATGAGCAAAAAGGCGCCAACGAGCGGGCCTGCACCCTGCTGGGTCATGCCAAGCGTAAAGCTACCGAGCGTTTTAAACAGGTCGGGGAATAGCGTGTTGAGCAGGCAGCCCAACAGAAGCGGCACCAAGATATTGGCGCCCGGGATGGAGGACATCTTAAAGAACGGCTCCTTTGCCGCCGGCGCCTCCACCGCAGTCGATTCACTCATATATATCTCCTTTGGATGCATGCGAATCGTAGCCGCACGCGCCTATGTCAGAAAGAAGGCGACAACCCCGAGTCGCCAGGGTCGCCGCCAAACGATCACCGCGGGGTATTACCCGTCCAGGACGATGCCGCCGTCGCAGTCACCAATCTCGCCGTTCACGAAGCTGGCGAGGTCGGAAGCGAAGAACAGCACCATCTGCGCAGGCTCGCTGGCCTGGGCGGCGCGGCCCAGAGGAATACCGTTGATGATGCGCTGAGAGTTCTCGTCAGAGAGAATCGAGGTCATATCGGTCAACGTGAGCGACGGGCACACGGCGTTGCAGCGAACGCCAAACTTGCCGCCTTCCTTGGCGACTGCCTTGGTCAGACCGTTAACGCCTGCTTTGGAGCTCGCGTAAGCCGCGGTGCCGAGCAGGCCGCCACCGATCTTGCCCGCAACGGAACTCACGTTGACGATAGTACCGGCATGGGCCGCCTTAAAGTGCGGGTAGACGGCGTTCATCATGGTAAAGGTACCGTTGAGGTTGATGTCGATGGTGCGGCGCCACTCGGTGTCATCGATCTCGTCGAACTTCTTGGTGCTGATGACGCCAGCGCAGTTGATCAGGATGTTGGTTTGCGGCAGGTCCGTAAAAATCTGCTCGACGGTCTCGCGCGCCTTGGGCGCATCGGCGACATCGAGCTGATAGAACTTGTTGCCCTCGCCAAGCTCGGCCACAGCGGCCTCGCCCTTAGCAGCGTTCCTTGCGATGAGCGCGACATGTCCGCCGCCCGCAACGATGCCCTTGGCGATCTCGAGGCCAATGCCCTGAGTGCCGCCCGTGACAATCGCGGTCTTGCCCGTGAAGTCAAATGCCATGACTCCATCCCCCTTTATGTAAGGTGTCTCCTTGCGGGAAGTTGGAGCATCGCACGTGGCAATTATATGAGTCCCAGTCGTCATGGTGGTGACAACCCCTCGCCTAACCGCGGGCATGATAGTTCTTTGAAACGCTTTAGCAATTGAATGATTTTAAGTCTTAATGAGCTCTTAATATTGCCTACTGTATGAGGCCCGCGTATGGGGGTATCATCTTCCACCGAAAATAGTTTCTAGTGTTAGGGGTTTTCGGTGGAAGATACCGATTTCCATGAGCTTGGGCGTCAGCTCTTTACCGAGTTTGGCAGCATGCACCAGCGCGTTTCGCGCTTTGCCGACCAGGCTCTGGGTGGCGAGATGGCCGTCATGCGCGCCCTCATGCGCGCCGGCGGCTCGCTCACGCCGAGCGAACTCGCTGATCGCGCCTGGGTCTCGAGCGCCCGCATCGCCAATATCCTGCGCGCCCTCGAGGCCAAGGGCTGGGTCGAGCGCGAGCACTCAAAGACCGACCGTCGTCGCGTACACGTCACGGTGACCGACAAAGGATTCCAGGTTATCGAAATCAAACGTCGGGAATTCGAGGACCGCACCGCGGCCTTCCTCGAGCAGCTTGGCGAAACAGATACCCAAGAGATGGTGCGCCTTCTTAGACGTGCCAACGAAATTATCGACCGCAATCAAGAAAGGAGAGATGCCGAGTGAGGATTCTCAAGCTCTTTAAAAAGCATATCCTGGCACTGTTCACAGCTATCGTACTCATCGTAATCAGCTGCAACGCCGACCTGGCACTGCCTACCTATATGAGCGATATCGTCGACGTGGGCGTGCAGCAAGGCGGTATCGCCTCGCCCGTACCCGACACCATCCGCGCCGAATCGCTCGACGACCTCGAACTCTTTATGAGCGCCAAGGACGCCAAGGCTGTGGAGGCCGTGTTTAGCAAGGCTGACAAAAACGGCATTCGAACGTACAAGGGCACCGAGGAGGAGCGCGCCGACGGCGGCAAGATTGCCGACATCATGAGCCTGCCTGAGACCGTCGTCCTTTCGTTCAACCAGGGCATCGATGCCGACTCCATGGGCGACATGATGGGCACGTCCGGTGAGAAAGACAACAGCGGCGCTCAGGCCATGCCCACCCCCGAGCAGATGGCGGCAATGACGCCCGAGCAGCTCGCCGAGATGCAGCAGAAGGCCGCAGCGGCGCAGAGCATGCAAAAGCAGATCGACGCCGACGGCGGCAAGATCACCATGAAGAGCCTGCGCCTAGGCGTTGAAGGCGGTCTTATCGATCAGGGCAAGCTCGTCGAGGGCGCCAACGATATGGCGGACAAAATGGGTTCCATGTCGGGCTCCATCGTGACCCAACGCGCCGTGAGCTATGTACAGGACGAGTACAAGGCACAGGGCATCGACCCCGCCGATGTGCAGAACGCCTACCTGAGCCGCATGGCGACCACTATGTTTGGGCTGTGCCTGGTGTCGCTCGTCGCCACCATCCTGACCGGTGCCGTGGCTTCGCGCACCGCCTGCTCCATCGCCCGCGACCTGCGTCGCGAGACCTTCAACAAGGTTATGCACTTCTCGCCGGCCGAAGTGGGCAAGTTTAGCCAGGCCTCGCTCATTACCCGCTGCACCAACGACATTCAGCAGATCCAGATGGCCGCAACCCTGTTTATCCGCATGTGCCTGATGGCCCCCGTCATGGGCATCGTCGCCGTCATGCGCGTCCTGGCCAACCACACCGGCCTGGAGTGGACCATCGCCGTGGCCATCATCGCCGTCTCGGCCGTCGTCGGCGTGCTTATGGGCCTCACCATGCCCAAGTTCAAAAAGATGCAGAGCTTTGTGGACCGCGTGAACCTTACCGCCCGCGAGCTGCTCGACGGCCTTATGCCCATCCGCTCATTCAACCGCGAGGAGCATGAGCTCGAGCGTTTTGACAAGGCTTCGCTCGACCTGATGACCACGCAGCTCTACACCAACCGCGCTATGAGCTTTATGATGCCACTCATGATGCTCGTCATGAACTGCATCACCGTGCTCATCGTGTGGTTTGGCGCGCAGGGCGTGTCCGACGGCGTGATGCAGGTCGGCAACATGATGGCGTTTATCTCCTACACCATGCAGATCGTCATGGCGTTTATGATCCTCACCATGGTTTCGGTCATCCTGCCCCGTGCCGAGGTCGCAGCCGAGCGCGTAGATGAGGTCATCACCTGCCCCACGAGCATCAACGACCCTGCCTCGCCCAAACTGCCCGCGGCCAGCTCGCCGCGCGGTGAGCTCACCTTCCGCGACGTGAGCTTCCAGTACCCCGATGCCCGCGCCGACGTCATTAGCGGTGTGAACTTCACCACGCATGCCGGCCAGATGCTCGGCATCATTGGCTCCACGGGTTCGGGCAAGTCCACGCTTGTGCAGCTCATCCCGCGCCTGTACGACGTCACGGGCGGCAGCATTTCGCTCGACGGCATCGACGTGCGTGACATGACCCTTTCCGAGCTGCGCCGCCGCATCGGTTATATTCCGCAGCAGGGTCGTCTATTCTCGGGTACCGTCGAGAGCAACCTCAAGTTTGCCGGCGACATGGTGAGTGACGAGGATATGCACCGGGCGGCACGCATCGCCCAGGCCGAGGACTTTATCGCCGAGCGCGAGGACGGCTACGACTCCCCCATCAGCCAGGGAGGCTCCAATGTCTCGGGCGGTCAGCGCCAGCGCTTGGCCATCGCCCGCGCATTGGCCAAAAAGCCCGAGGTCGTGGTGTTCGATGACTCGTTTAGTGCCCTCGACTACAAGACCGACGCGCGCCTGCGCGAGGAGCTGGCCAAAAACGTTACCGACGCCGCACTCGTGGTCGTGGCCCAGCGCATCGCGACCATCATGCACGCCGACCAGATCATCGTGCTCGACGACGGCCACGTAGTGGGCACCGGCACGCACGAGGAGCTGCTGCGCAGCTGCCCGGCGTACCTGGAGATCGCACAGTCGCAGCTTTCCGCCGAGGAGCTGGGGCTTACCCAAGAAGAAATTGCAGCCGTCATGGAAGGAGGCGAGCGCTAATGGCAGACGAGACCAAGACTCAGATTCCCAAGCCCACCCGCCAGCGTGGTCCCATGGGCCGCATGGGTGGCATGCGTCGTGGCGAAAAGGCCAAGGACTTTAAGGGCACCATGAGGCAGCTGCTCGGCTATATCGGCCAACACAAGATTGCCGTGTTTGCCGCCGTCGCCTTTGCCGTGTGCTCGGTCATCTTTAACATTGTGGGACCCAAGGTGCTCGGCCAGGTTACGACCAAGCTGTTCGAAGGCCTGGTCGCCAAGGTCAACGGCACCGGCGACGTTGACTTTGACTGGATCGCCAAGACGCTCGGCTTTTTGCTCTGCCTGTATCTGGCGAGCTCTGTCTGCAGCCTGGTCCAGGGCTGGCTCATGACCGGCGTCACGCAAAAGATCTGCTACCGCATGCGCAAGGAAATCGCCGCCAAGATTGCCGTCGTGCCGATGAGTTACTTCAACGGCCACAGCAAGGGAGACGTACTCAGCCGCATCACCAACGACGTCGATACGCTGGGTCAGTCGCTCAACCAGAGCGTGACGCAGCTTATCACGTCGGTCACGCAGATTATCGGCGTGCTCATCATGATGCTCTCGATCAGCCTGCCGCTCACCGGCGTCACCGTGCTCACGCTACCGGCAGCCGCAATTATCTTGATGGTGATGATTCACTTCTCGCAGCCGTACTTCCGCGAGCAGCAGCAGGTTCTGGGCGCCGTCAACGGCATTATCGAGGAGGACTTTGCCGGCCAGAACGTCATTCAGGTGTTCGACCGCGCCGAGGCCTCGATCGAAGAGTTCGACCGTCAAAACGACCGCCTCTTTATTAGTGGCTGGCGCTCGCAGTTCCTGTCGGGCCTGATGATGCCGCTTATGAGCCTGGTGGGTAACATGGGCTACGTGGGCGTTGTCGTGGTGGGCGCACAGCTCGCACTGACCGGCAACGCCACGCCCGGCGACATCCAGAGCTTTATCCAGTACGTTCGCAACTTTACGCAGCCCGTGCAGCAACTGGGCAACGTGAGCAACACGATGCAGTCGATGGCAGCCGCCACCGAGCGCGTCTTTGAGTTCCTGGCCGCGCCCGAGGAGGAGCAGAAAGCCGACGCGCAGATTCCCGAAAAGCGCCCCGGCCATGTGGAGTTTGATCACGTCAAGTTTGGCTATACGCCCGACAAGACCATCATCCACGACTTTAGCTGCGAGGCGCAGCCCGGCCAGACCATCGCCATCGTCGGCCCCACCGGCGCCGGCAAGACCACGCTCATCAAGCTGCTGCAGCGCTTCTACGATGTGGACGGCGGTTCGCTGCGTGTCGAGGGCGTCGACGTGCGCGACTGGGACCGCGCGGCGCTGCGCGGCGAGTTTGCCATGGTGCTGCAGGATACCTGGCTGTTTAACGGCACCATCCGCGAGAACATCCGCTACGGACGCCCCGATGCGAGCGATGCCGAGGTCGAAGCCGCCGCGCGCGCCGCACGTTGCGACCACTTTATCCATACGCTTGCCGGCGGTTATGACTTTATGATTAACGAGGAGGGCACTAACCTGTCGCAGGGTCAGCGCCAGCTCGTGACCATCGCCCGTGCCATTTTGGCCGACCGCCCGGCGCTGATTCTGGACGAGGCGACTTCCAACGTCGACACCCGCACCGAGGAGCTTATTCAGCGCGCCATGGATGCGCTGATGCAGGGCCGTACCAGCTTTGTCATCGCGCACCGCCTGTCCACGATCCGCAACGCCGACGTAATCTTGGTAATTCGCGACGGCGACATCGTCGAGAAGGGCACACACGACGAGCTACTCGCCCAGGGTGGCTTCTACGCCGACCTGTATAACTCGCAGTTCGACGAGGCGGCGTAACAACCGGCGGCAAACAACCGCAATGCCCAGAAAACGGGGGCGCAGGACAACCTGCGCCCCCGTTTTTGCTCTGCGACCCTCAAACCGCCTCCCCTGGGACCTGATTGACAGCCCCTTCGAGGCCCCGTGGGCAAATAATGGCAAATATGAGTACTGTTACCCTTTTAGTAACAGCCAAAACAGCCCCAAATGCCGTTTTCACGGCTTACACGCGTCCCTAAATTGATCAAACAGCCCTATAGCGGACTTATATGTGTTTGCGTTAATGAACATATTTTGCTGTTAGGTCTATTATTTTGCGAAGGCAATA
>DBEWTR010000255.1:0-3569 GCA_048205775.1 Collinsella sp.
GCACGAGCCGGAAAGCACTTAATGTGCTTTCCGTGCGAGCAGGACTGTTCGCAGTAGCAAACTAAAGGCCAAGGGGCCCAGTCAACCTATCAGCAGCGATTACTCAACAGCTAGTTGAATTTGAAGATCTTTGAGGCAAGATGGTATAGGCCGAGTGTGGTTTTGTCTCCGGCCCGTCCACGCAGGTTGGTAAAGAATCCGACCACGCCGTAGCGAGCACGACGATACATGCGCTCGTCGTACTCCTTCAGGTCCTTCCACAGCGTCTTCAGGCGCTCATCGGCACAATCTTCCTCGGAAAGCTTGGTGAGCACCGAGCAAATCGCCATCATCATGGTGAAGTAGCCCATCATGTACGAACGCAGACGCGAGGACTCAACGTCCTGGTATAGGTGGAACGATTCCATCATGATGTGCGTTACGCGGAACTGCTGACCCAGGCGCTTGACCATCGTGGCCTCATTGACGCTCTGGCCCTCGCGACCGATAAAGTAGCGATAGAGGTCGATGTCGGCGTAGTACATGGTCTTGCAGCGCGGCAGCGGCACGTATGCGTAGATATTATCCACGTAGAACGTGTGTGCCGGCATAGGCAGATTGGACTCGCGCAGTACATCGGTGCGATAGCACAGGCTGTGCATGAGTAGGTTCTGATCGGGACGGAAGTGTCCGATCTGGTCCCAAGAGAAAATCTTTTTACGCGGCAGGGCAAACTTGTAGCCAATAGCGGTATGCGTGCCCTCGTAAACCTTCTCGTACACGTAGTTCGAGATAAACAGGTCGACGCGCTGGTCGCGCTCCTCAAAGCCACGCAGAATCGACAGCATGGTCGAAAGCGCTGCACCGTCGAGCCAGTCGTCCGAGTCGACAACCTTGTAGTAGGTGCCCTGCGCCTCGCGCAGACCCGAAAGGACGGCAATACCGTGGCCGCCGTTCTCCTGGTGTACCGCGCGGATGATACCGGGATAACGGGCCTCCCACTCGTCGGCCTTGGCGGCCGTCTCGTCCTTGGAGCCGTCGTCCACCACGATAATCTCGATATCGGTGGCGTAATTGCTCCCCTCCAAGATGGAGGTGATGCAATGGTCCATGTCCTTGGCGGCGTTATACGAGGGAATACCGAATGTTATGACTTTATGCATGGCAGGCGATAATCTCATCCGAAAGATCGAGGGCGGAATTGGTCACGGCGTCCATATCGTAGTAACGATACTCGGCCAGACGACCCACCGGGTGGAAGTTCGTCAGGTTCTGGACGCGCTCAAGATAGCGCTCGTAGAGCTCACGGTTCTCGGGCTCCAGGATAGCGTAGTACGGCGTCTCGCCCGAGCCGGGCGTATAGGCCTTGGAGTACTCCTTCATGATGGTGGTCTTGCCGGGCAGGACCTGACCGGTCATGTTCTTGAACTCGGTGATACGCGTGTAGTCCTCGCTCGTAGTGTAGTTGACGGTGCCCACGGGCTGGAACTGGTCCATATCGAGCGTCTCGAACTTCATATCGAGCGTGCGGTACGGCAGCGCGCCTAGGTCGAGGTTAAATAGCTCGTCGAGCGGACCGGTGTAGACGATCTCGCCACCATAGACCTTGCCGTCGATCTTGACGGTGGTCTCGTCGATTTCAAAGAGGTCACGGGCGTCTACGTCACAGAATACGTCGATCAGATCGTGATCGAGCATATGCTCGAACAGCGCGGTATAGCCGTCCTGCGGCATGCCCTGGAAAGGTGCCTGAGGGAAGTAGCGATCGTCATCGCCCACAAAGACGGGAACGCGGCCGGTGATCGAGGGGTCGATCTGGTCGGGCGTCTGGCCCCACTGCTTCATGGTGTAATGCAAAAAGACGTTCTCATAGACATAATCGGCGACCTCGGCAAGATCCGGGTCGTTCTTCTTGCGCAGCTCCATAATGGGCACCTTGACGTCCTTGCCAAAGGTCTCCACGAGCTTCTGATACAGCTCCTCGCCGCGCTCATCGCCAAAGGCGAGCTTAAGGCTCGCATGGTTAAAGGGCACGGGCATAAGGGTGCCGTTGATGTTGGCGAGCACCTTGTGCTGGTAGTCCGTCCACTTGGTAAAGCGCGACAGGAAGTTATGCACGCGCTCGTTAAAGGTATGGTAGATGTGCGGGCCATACTCGTGGACAAGGATTCCGGCCTCGTCAGTGCAGTCATAGGCATTGCCCGCAATGTGGCTACGGCGCTCCAAAACGGCAACACGATAGCCGATGGTCTCGGCAAGACGGCGGGCGCAAACGGCACCGGCATAACCGGCGCCGACAACGATCATGTCGTACGCGCCGGCATTAAAGCCTTCAGGCAGGCCTGAGGTAATCTGCATCGATACTCCTTGTCAAAAGCCACGGGCTCGTTAGCTGGGCTTTTCTCGAACATTCTTCGAGACATATTTATCAGAGCGATTATAGCGCTAATGCGTCCTATAATGAGCTTGCCACACAAGGAAAGCTCAAGCACCGCGGCGTACATTATTGAAAGGTAAACCCGCTAGCAGCGGGTTTATTCGTGTACAGCCGGGCGCCTGGAGCTTAGCGAAACGCTTGTAAGGAGTAACATGAGCGATTTCCTAAACCGTATGAAGTCTGCCGCCAAGGCCGACCTTAAGACCATCGTCCTGCCCGAGGGCGAGGACCCGCGTACCATCGTCGCCGCCACCAAGATTATCGAGGAGGGCCTGGCAAAGATCGTCATCCTGGGCAACCCCGACGAGATCGACGTTCCCGGCGCCACCGTCATCGACCCGCGCAATGCCGAGAAGCACGAGGAGTACGCGCAGAAGTTTGCCGAGCTCCGCGCCAAGAAGGGTGTCACCATCGAGCAGGCTCGCGCCCAGGTGATGGACGCCACCTACTTTGGCACCATGATGGTCAAGATGGGCGACGCCGACGGCCTGGTCTCCGGCGCCTGCCACTCCACCGCCGACACCCTGCGCCCTGCGCTTCAGATCCTCAAGACCGCCCCGGGCACCAAGCTGGTCTCGGCCTTCTTCGTGATGTGCACCGACACCCCGCAGTTCGGCACCGACGGCACGCTGATCTTCGCCGACTGCGGCCTCAACATCAACCCGTCCTCCGACGAGCTCTCCGAGATCGCCATCGCCTCGGCCCACTCCTGGTCCACCTTCATGGGCAATGTCGAGCCGCACGTGGCCATGCTCTCCTACTCCACCATGGGCTCCGCCGGTGGCGAGGTCGCCAAGAAGGTCCAGGAGGCCGTGAAGTTCTGCAAGGAGAAGGCTCCCGAGCTCGCCATCGACGGCGACCTGCAGCTCGACGCCGCCATCGTCCCCACCGTCGCCCAGCTCAAGGCTCCCGGCTCCTCCGTCGCCGGTAAGGCCAACGTGCTCGTGTTCCCCGACCTCGAGGCAGGCAATATCGGCTACAAGCTGGTCCAGCGCTTCGCCGGCGCTGACGCCTACGGCCCCATCCTGCAGGGCATCGCCAAACCGGTCAACGACCTTTCGCGCGGCTGCTCCGCCGACGACATCGTGGGTGTCGTGGCCATCACCGCCGTCCAGGCTCAGATGGCTGAGTAGCGGACTTATCCCCTCGGGAC
>DBEWTR010000268.1:0-5052 GCA_048205775.1 Collinsella sp.
TCCTGCGGCAACCGTGGGCGCTGCAGGCCTCAAGCATGTCCCGGACTAGGAGAACATGCCGGTGAGGTAATCATTCAGCCGCTTATCCTTGGGCCGTTGGAAAATCTTGTCAGTCTCGTCGTACTCGACCATATCGCCCATGTAGAAGAACGCCGTGCGGTTGGACACGCGCGACGCCTGCTCCATGTTGTGCGTCACGATAACGATGGCGCGGTCGGCCACGATCGATGACATGAGGTCCTCGATCGCCAGCGTCGAGATGGGGTCGAGCGCCGAGCAGGGCTCGTCGAACAGAATCACGTCGGGGTTGAGCGCCAGCGTGCGCGCGATGCACAGACGCTGCTGCTGACCGCCCGAAAGCGCATAGGCGCTCTTATCGAGCTTGTCTTTGACCTCGTCCCACAGCGCCGCGCCGCGTAAGCTTTCCTCGACCATGCGGTCGAGCTCGTCACGGTCGGTGATGCCGTGGCGCTTGGGCGCAAACGTGATGTTGTCGCGAATGGACTTGCGGAACGGGTTGGGCTGCTGGAACACCATGCCAATGGAACGGCGCAGCTCGTAGGTGTTTTCGGTCTTGGTGTTCACGTTGCGCCCGCGATAGTTGATCTCGCCCTCCACGCGGCAGCCGCGAATCTCGCGATTCATGAGGTTGAGGCTACGCAAGAAGGTCGACTTACCGCAGCCCGAAGGCCCAATGAGCGCCGTGATCTCGCCCTTGTGGAAGTCGAGCGACGTATTGTGCAGTGCATGGTGGTCGCCATAGTACACGTTGACGTCCTTGGTGGAGAGCACGACCTCGTCGCTCACGGCCTTGCCGCTCACGCGCACGCGCTTCTCGCTCTCCCCCACGCTCGACAGGAAGTCCCGGGTCTCGGACGATGCCGCTTCGGTTGCGGGCGTTGCATTCATCTCGCTCATTCGGCCGTCATCCTTCTTGCCAGTTGCTTGCCCACGATACGGGCGACTACGTTAAACAGCAGCACGCAAATCATCAGCAGTGCAGCGGTGCCCCAAACGATCTGCTGGGCCTCGGGGCTGCCCTCGCCGTAAATCTTGTAGATGTGCACGGCGAGCGACTCACCGGGGCGGAACACGTTCCAAGCGCAGGTGGGGCTCGACAGGTTAAAGCTCAAGAAGTTCAAACGCACCGGCGAGCTCATGCCCGAGGTAAAGAGCAGTGCCGCGGCCTCGCCAAACACGCGGCCGGCCGAAAGCACGATGCCGGTCACGATGGCAGGCATGGCCTCGGGGATCAGGATGTGCAGCGTGGCCTCCCAGCGGGTAAGGCCCATGGCCAGGCACGCATCGCGCTGGGCCTGCGGCACGTCCTCGAGCGCCTGCTGAATCACGCGCACCAGGATGGGAATGTTGAACATGGTGAGCGCGACGGCGCCGGAGATGATGGAGTACTTCCAGCCCAGCTGTACCGAGAACACCAGGAAACCGAACATGCCGACAACGATGGAAGGCAGCGAGGACAGCGTCTCGATGGCGGTGGAAGCGATGTCGCGGATGGGACCGTCCGGCGCGTACTCAACCAAAAAGACCGCGCCGCCCAGGCTGATGGGCACCGAGATGATCAGGGTGATCAGCAGCAGATAGAACGAGTCGAACAGCTGGTAGAGTACGCCGCCCTGAGTTCCGTTGGCGCGCGACGGCTGCGTGAGAAAACCCGGCTGGAACAGCGTCGAGATGCCCTCGAACAGGATATAGGCCACCATGGAGACGACGATGAGCATGACGATGGCGATGATTGCCGTCAGCACGCCCGTGGCGATGCGATCCTGCTTTTGGACGCGCCCGAGTCTCGCCTCGTCGATATGGATGCGCGTGCTAGCCACGAGCCTTCGCCCCCTTGCGGCCGATAATGTGGATGATCAGGATGAAGATGAGGCTCATACCCATCAGCAGCAGACCGAGCGCCCACAGAACATCGTCCTGGGCCGAACCCTCGGCATAGACCGCCATGGACGTGGTGAGCGTGGTGGTGATGGTCGAGGCCGGCGACAGCAGCGACGTCGGCATGGCCTCAATACCGCCGATGACCATGCGCACGGCGAGCGTCTCGCCAAAGGCGCGCGTCATGCCAAGGATGACCGCAGTCATGAGCGACGGCATGGCGGACTTGAGCACCACGTGCCAGATGGTCTGCCAGCGGGTGTAGCCCAGCGCAAGCGAGCCCTGACGGTAGCTGTCGGGCACGGCGCGCAGGCCATCGACCGAAAGGGTGGTCATCGTCGGCAGGATCATGACAGCCAGCACGATGGCGCCGGGCAGGATGCCCAGACCCGTGCTCACGTGGAAAACGGACTTCATAAGTCCGACGACCACGTGAAAGCCAATCAGTCCAAAGACGACCGAGGGAATGCCGGTCAAAAGCTCAATAAGCGGCTGAAAGACCTTGGAACCAAATTTGGGTTGGATCTCGACCGCAAAGATGGCGGAGCCGATGGCGATGGGCAGCGCGATGAGCGTGGAGAGCACCATGACTGCAAACGAGGTGACGATCAGGGGCAGGGCGCCGGTATAGGGCAGACCGTTTTCGGCTGTGTTGGCCAGGTCCCACTTGGTGCCGGTGAAGAACTCGACAACCGAAACGCCATCCTTGAGAAAAGCCGAGAGGCCCTTTTGGGCGACCATGAAGATAAGCGCGGCAACGACAAGCGTCACGAGCGCTACGCACGCGCCCGTGACGCCCAGGCCCACGTTCTCAAGGTCGCGCTTTGGCAGCTGTTTTGCCATTGCAAACCTTTCCGGGGGCGATTACTTATTTAGCAGAGACCTTGCCGCTGGCGTCCTTGACGACCTTCATGGCAGAGACGGGGATAAAGCCCTGCTCCTCGACGAGCTTGCCCTGGACATCGTCGGAAAGCATGAACTCCAAGAAGGCCTTGGTGGCCTCGTCGGCGTCCTTAGCGCAGTACATGTGCTCGGTCGCCCAGATCTTAAAGGAGTCGTCGGTGACGTTCTTGCTCTTGGGCTCGACGCCCTCGACCTTGATGGCGTTGAACTTGGAGTCATCGAAGTGCGAGAAGTCCAGGTAGGAGATGGCGTTGTCGGTGCTGCCCATCTGAGTCTGGACATCGCCGGACTTGTCGAGCTCGGCGTCGCCCTTAAAGTCGACTGCCTCGTCGCCAAAGACGGCAGCCTCGAAGGTGGCGCGGGTACCGGAACCGGCCTTGCGGTTGAGAACGACGATCTTGGCGTCGTCGCCGCCGACCTCCTTCCAGTTGGTGATCTGGCCGGAGAAGATGCCCTTGAGCTGCTCGAGGGACAGGTCGTCGACCTTCACGTTCTTAGAGACGACGGGACCCATGCCCACGACGGCGACCTCGTGGTCGACGAGGTTCTTGACCTGGTCGGCCTCGAGCTTGGTCTCGGCGAAGACGTCGGAGTTACCGATGGTGACGGTGCCGGCGGCAACAGCGGTCAGACCTTTGCCCGAACCGTTGCCCGAGCCGGAGACGGAGACGTCGGGGTTGGCATCCATGAACTTCTCGGCAGCGGCCTCGACGAGAGCCTGGAACGAGGAGGCACCGTCGTAGGTCACCTCGCCGGAGACGGACTCGGCAGCAGCGGCGCTACCCTTGTCGGCGGCGTCGGATGCGCCTGCGCCGCCGCAGCCAACGAGACCGAGACCGACGATGCTGGCAAGACCACCAGCAAGGCCGAGGAACTGACGACGAGAATAAGCCTGATCGAGCATGATCTTCCTTTCGTACATGCGAATCGCGGGCACCCTGCCCGCTTTGCTGTTTGGAAAGATACGATCCCGACCGGGCAGCACCCGCGCCAACTGCGGTTTCTTACGGGCATTTGATAAACCCTTACCGCAAGCGCGGCAGGGCTTTACAAACGAATAACAATCCCGCTGACATGCATGGCCCGCCTTTTACACCGATAAAAAAAGAAGTTGCGGTGAAATAGTTCCTGTTTGGCTGTTAGGCAGCCGATTCTAGGAACTATTCCACCGCAACTTAGATTGGCAAAACGCCGCAACCTTAAAGTTCGAGCTCGTTGAGCCTTAAGATCGCAACTATATAGATCTTGAGCGCTTGCTTGAGCTGTTCCTCGTTGGCGCACTCGTTGGGGCCGTGCATCTGGCCGCCCCACGCGGGCAGCTCAAGGCCGGTCTCCTCGGGGCCAAACGAAACGGCGCGGGCAAAGTTGCGCGCGTACGTGCCGCCACCCATGGCAAAGGGCTCGGCATGTTTGCCCGTAAACTCGTTATAGGTGTCAATCAGCGCCTTCACGGCCGGGTCGTCGGCCGAAACTGAGAACGGCACCTTGGTGCGGCCCACGCGATACGTCACACCAAAGCGACCCACGAGCGGCTCGAGCTGCTCGCAAATGGTATCGGCGCTCGTGCTATCGGGGAAGCGCACGTCGATGACCTGCTCAATATGCCCATCCACCACGCGGATGACACCGGGATTGCAGGTGAGCGGGCCAAACGCCGGGCTCGTCGCATCGATGCCCAGGCCACGGCCATAGGCGTCCGCATGCACAAAGGCCAGAAACTTGACAAACTCGTGCTCGGCAGGCGTCAGCAGGCGCTCGTCGCGCGCACCAAACGCATCCTCGGCCTCGCGCAGATACGCCACGATGAGGCCGACGGCATTGATTGTTCCCTCGGGCATCGAGGCATGACCGCCAATGCCGTGGGCGAAAATCTGCGCATGCCCGTTATCGAGCGCCCTGATCTCCAGGCGGTCGGCGTTCTCAACGGGCGCCGGCAGCTCATCGACGGCAATCGCAAGCTCGCAGATAGACTGCGACGGAATAGCGTTGCTCGCCTCGGCGCCGCTCCACGATACGATGCGCCCACCGTCGATCTTGGAGCTCACAAACGTCGCCCCAAACTGGCCCTTCTCGGCATTGCAGACCGGGAACTCGGCATCGGGCGTAAACAGGAAATCGGGGTCTGCGTGGTACTCCAGATAATGGTGAACGTCGGACATGCCCACTTCCTCATCGCAGCCCAGCAGTGCGCGGAAGGTGTAGCGCGGGGTAATGCCGTGCTTGAGCAGATAGGCGCCGGCGTAGAGCGAC
>DBEWTR010000288.1:0-6490 GCA_048205775.1 Collinsella sp.
CCCGAACCGCACAGATGCACATGCATATTGATGAGGCCTGGCATGAGATATGCACCTGCCAGGTCGATAACCTCGGCCCCCGCTGGAGCTTGGGCCACGGCGCTCGGTCCCATCCAGGTGATGACACCGCGTTCAACGGCCACGGCCATATCGGGCTGCGGCTCCATATGCTCCGAGCCATCCAGGACGGTCGCATTGATAAACAACGTGGGACGATCGGCAGTCGCCATATCGAGCTCCTCCCTCACGATTAACATGAACATTTGTCCATTATTACCTAGTCCCGCTGGATTGCTGCAGACGCATCGGCTAACGGAGGGAAGAGGGGATGTGGGGGGACGGAATACGTTGCAGTCCCACCCCAGCGACACCAGGGAAATGTCTCGAACTGTAACAGGTACAGGGTTATTGGGCCCCTTGCTGTTACAGATCGAGACAAAACCCCTCAGCGCCCATACCACCGGCATCTCCATTCCTCAGCCAAATCGGCCCGTCGCGGAATACCCGCCAGCCTCATCTTCTCAACCAGCTTCCCCGGATTCTTGAGCTCATCAAACGTAAACCGAAGCACCTTGTGTCCGAGCATTGTCAGATGGGACTCCCGCTGACGTTCTGCCACGAATGGGTCGATCGACTCCCGACCCTCGTCGTTCTGCAAGGCATACTTCCCCTTTCCGTCCAGCTCGCCAATCACGCACGTTCCGTCCTCGAGCCTCCAAAAATAATCAACGCGAAACACTTGGCTCGAATCGAGCGGATCACGAAACTCCACCTGCAGCTCCGGAACCGGAAAACCGTATGCAATAAAGAACGCTCGGAACCGAGACTCGCCGCCGTTTTCGGACAGCCCGTCCGCATACGACGCGATCACCTGCGCCCTGCGATACCCTCGCCTGCCCTCGCAATCGGCGCGGAGGCGCTCGCACAAATCCCCACGTGATACGCCTTTCGCCCGCAGTCCAGAATCGGCAATCGCCAACCCGTAGGAGAACGGCGCACGCAGCAAGCAATCCTCCACCGTGCGCCAAAACGACGTCACCCGCACGCCATCAACACGCTCGAGCGCGCCCGCCATCTGTGGACGCAACAACCTGCACCCGCTGCTCAACGTCACCGAACAACCCGTCTTAACAAGAAAACGCGGCCCAAGCAGATCATTCGGCACCTCCAGACCCCACAAAAGTGCCGCGTCATAACCCCAAAACGCCCAATCGGGATGAAACTCCGCAAGCCCTTTGATGGTACGCAGCGCTCGCTCCGCCGGCGTCAACGCATCCCAATCATGTTGAAAACAGAACAAATACGGCTCGGGCTCCGCAATATCATCGGTTCCCACATGACGCCGCAGCCACATGAGCTCGGTATTGTCATGCGTTGCGAGCAGCGTACCTTGCTCGGTCGCCTCCGTGAGCCGCGCGAGCATCCTGTTCCGCGCCAACGTGTTGCGAGTCGCATGTTTGTGTTTGAGAACGGTATTAGACACTTTCATCACCACCACGTCAGACAAATGGACCATCGTCACCGTTGCCTCCGCTGACAAATGTCTTGATCTGTAACAGGCATACCGATTTTTAGCCGCTAGATGTTACAGATCGAGATCTTTCGACACCGCGTCCAACCTTTGTCTCAATTTGTAACAGGTAGGTCGAGTTTTGGCCTGTAGATGTTACAGATTGAGACATTCCCCCAACCAGGTGCCAAACGTCTCGATCTGTAACAGTTAGACGTTCTCCAGCCCCCCAAACGTTACAGATTTAGACAAACCAGCGGCGCCCAAGCGTTCGTCTCAATCTGTAACAGGTAGACCGGTTTTTTGTCCCTAAACGTTACAGATTGAGACAAAGTCAGGGGCAGCAGAGCGACACCAGTAACACCCCCTACTCCCACTCCTGCTCGTAGATGTTGAGCGACTTTACGTACCGCCCCTGGGCGCCCATGATGTCGCGGACCAGACGCAAGAAGAAACTGATGCACGAGGTGTCAAAGCCATCCTGCAGGTCCTCCGGATGCACCGCACCAGGCCCATCGACCGCCGTGTCACTCAGGCGTGCGATGTCATACAGATAGAGTTGTCCCGCCGTCAGCCAGACATCGTCGACGCAGGCGAGGCGCACCGCAATCGCTCCGTCGCTCCAATGCTCCTTTTGCACGATATGCGGATCGTAGACGTCAAAGCGACGGTCGGTGCGTGTGTCCTTCAGCGCGACCATACCAGTCGCAGGATCCTTGTCCAAAATGCCAAAGCGCGAGAAATACTGCGTGTCGTATACCTGCTCGAGCCGCTTGAGCGAGGCAGGCGAAAGCGATGCCGGCGGCTCATCAACATACAGCTCGAGCAGCGTCTTGCCATGGCGATAGGGGCGCTCGAAGAGCAGCCAATCGGTAAATGCCATGTTGTAGGCCATGATTTCGTTTTGGGAAGGCTCGGTGCAATAGCCGAGCCACGGGTCGACAATGATCTCGAACTGCTCGCGCGCCGGCTCCAAAAACTGAAACTTCCGCAGCATCCAAAAATGGGCCATGTCGGCAATATCGTTACCGACGGCTTCGGCCAGATGCGCTCGGTCTAAAACGTGGTCAGTCACGGCATCCTCCTCAAACTGATGAACCTCAATTTGAGCTTACGAGGAGGGTGGGCAGCCACTGTCAGCACGGACAAAATAGGCCTCCGGCTGCAAACCAACTGCTGACCAAACACTTGACGGGATGCTTGACCGAAAATGCGCACCGCAATAAAACCGCAGGTAAACATAGACGGCCAACCCGCCCTTTTGAGCCATATGCCCACAGCCACCACAGAAACAACAGGTGACCACAGCTCAAAAAGACGCCGAATGGACACTCGCGCGTCGACAAACGAACAAATCGGTCGCAAACCCGCAAGAAGTGTCCCCGAATGCCGACCCAAAAGGAACGTCCCCAGCATGCCGGCACTTGGGGACGCTCCTTATGTGCCGGCAGTTGGGGACAGCCCTTGACGATTCAATTGTGAACAGCCGCCTTACAGCTCCAGCGCCTCGGCGACTTCGGCAGCGCAGGCCAGGGCGTCGGCCATGGCGCTTACCACGAGCGAACTGCCATTGCGAGCATCGCCGGCCACGTATACCGGTGTGGCGCCCGCGGCGACGCCGTCGACACGCGCCGCAAGATGCGAGCCCTCGGCAGCCATCACAGGCAGCGGACGACCAGCAGTGGCAACGGACACGCCAACGGCGTCGAACACACCGTGCTCCGGGCCCGTAAAGCCGCAGGCGATGAGCACCAGCTGCGCCGGCACTTCGCGCTCGGAGCCCGCGATGCGCTCGGGCTTTCCCGCCGACCAGTCCAGATCGACCACGCGCAGACCCGCAGCCGCACCCTTCTTGTCCAACAGCACCTCGAGCGTATCCACGCCCCAGGCACGCATCTCGCCACCCATCGCAGCGATAGCCTCCCGCTGGCCGTAGTCGGTCTTCTTCACATTGGGCCACTGCGGCCAGGGGTTGCTCGCCGCGCGCTTATCGGGCGCAGCCGGCAAGAACTCAAACTGGCGCACGCTGCGCGCCCCTTGGCGCACCGCGGTACCCACGCAGTCGTTTCCAGTATCGCCACCGCCAATGACCACAACGTCCAGCCCGCGCGCGTTCACCGCGGGCTCGCCACCATCGAGCACCGAAACGGTCGAAGCCGTCAGGTAGTCCACGGCGTACACCACGCCGGGCGCATCGATGTTCGCAGCAGAAAGCCCACGCGGGGCACGGGCTCCGGCAGCCACCACAACGGCGTCGAAGCCGTCGAGCTTGGCAGCCACCGCAGGATCGCTCACGTCGGCACCCAGCTCAAACACAATGCCCAGCTCACGCATGAGCGCCACACGACGCTCGACCACGGACTTCTCGAGCTTCATGTTGGGAATGCCGTACATGAGCAGGCCGCCCGGGCGGTCGTCACGCTCAAACACCGTCACGCGGGCGCCACGACGGGCGAGCTCCCATGCAGCCACCAGACCAGCGGGACCGGAGCCCACCACGGCAACCGAAGGCGCGCCCTCCCCTGCCGGCTCAAAGCGACGCGGACCGCCATGTGCCCACTCATGGTCGCTGATCGCACGCTCGTTGTCATGGATCGTCGTGGGCTGACCATCGACCGAACCCAGGTTGCACGCGGCCTCGCACAGCGCCGGGCACACGCGACTCGTGAACTCGGGCATGGGCGAGGTGAGCGACAGACGCTCGGCAGCCTCGTCCCAGCGGCCGCGGTACACCAGCTCATTCCACTCGGGAATCAGGTTGTGCAGCGGGCAGCCGCTCGGACGCGCCTTGCCAAAGCTCGCACCCATCTGGCAAAACGCCACACCGCACATCATGCAGCGGCTCGCCTGGGCGCGACGTGCGTCGTCATCGAGCTCCACGTACAGTGGATCAAAATCATGGCTGCGCTCCTCCACGGGGCGAAGCTCGTGGGTCACGCGATCGATATCAAGAAAAGCACCGGGCTTACCCATGGCACTTACGCCTCCTTCTTGGTCGAAACAACAGAGCTGGCAGCCACGGACGCAGCGCCCGCAGCACCGTCCGCGACATCAAAGCGAGCGACACCCGCGGCGCTCGCGCGACCGGTCACGATGTCAAACGCCAGCTCCTCGGCCTGCGCATGCGTCTTGCCGGCAGCCTCGCCCGCGGCGACAATCGCCAGCACGCGCTCGTACTCGGTCGGAATGACCTTCACAAAGTGCTTGCTCATCGTCTCAAAGCTGTAGAGCAACTTAATGCCGCGCGGGCTCTGCGTCGCGTCCACGTGCTCCTGGATGAGCTCGCGAATCTGCGCCAGCTCGCCGGCCGTCGGGGCTTTAAGCTCAACGCTCTCGTGGTTCACACGAGCATCGAGCGTGCCATATTGGTCAAAGACGTAGGCCACGCCGCCTGTCATGCCGGCAGCAAAATTCTGCCCGACCTCGCCCAGGATGAGCGCCAAACCGCCCGTCATGTACTCGCAGCCATGGTTGCCGCAGCCCTCGACCACCACGGTGGCACCGGAGTTGCGCACGGCAAAACGCTGTCCAGCAAGACCGTTAATAAAGCCGCGGCCGCTCGTGGCGCCAAAGAACGCCACGTTGCCCACGATGATGTTCTCATCGAACTTGTAGGTCGCATGCGGGTTGGGGCGCACCGACACCTCGCCGCCCGAAAGGCCCTTGCCAAAGTAGTCGTTGGCGTCGCCGCACACGTTGAGCGTAATGCCGCGCGGCAGGAAGGCGCCAAAGCTCTGACCGGCCGAACCATCGCAATCGATGGTGATGGAGCCGGCGGGCAGGCCCTCGGGATGCGCCTTGGTCACCGCGTTGCCCAAGATGGTGCCCACGCAGCGGTTGACGTTGGCGATATCGGCGCAGAAGCGAATCGGACGCAGGTGCGCACGGGCATCGGCCGTATAGGGCACAAACAACGTGGAGTCGAGCGTCTTTTCGAGCTCGCTGTCCGCAGCCATCTGGGGCAGGAAGTGACGGCCGTCGGCACCCGGGATGTGGGCACCAAACTCACAGGTCGCGCTCGCCAGCACGGGCGACAGATCCAGCAGGTTAGCCTTGCGGTTGCCCGGGACCTCAATCTGGCGCAAGCACTCGGGATGGCCGACCATCTCGTCGACGGTGCGGAAGCCCAGGCTCGCCATGACCTCGCGCAGTTGCTCGGCAACAAAGAGCATAAAGTGCTCAACGTGCTCGGGCTTGCCGCGGAAGCCGCGACGCAGGCGGCAGTTTTGCGTAGCGATGCCGGCCGGGCAGGTGTCCTGCTGGCAGTCGCGCTGCATGAGGCAGCCCATCGAGATGAGCGGCATGGTCGCAAAGCCAAACTCCTCGGCGCCCAACAGGCAGGCGACGGCAGCATCGGTGCCGTCCATGAGCTTGCCGTCGGCCTCGAGCACCACGCGCGAGCGCAGGCCGTTTTGCAGCAGCGTCTGCTGGGCCTCGGCAAGGCCAAGCTCCAGCGGCAGGCCCGCATGCCAGATGGAATCGCGCGCCGCGGCACCCGAGCCGCCGTTATGGCCGCTGATCAAGATCTTGTCGGCAGCGCCCTTGGCCACACCGGTGGCGATGGTGCCGACGCCGGCCTCGCTGACCAGCTTGACCGACACGCGCGCACCGGGGTTGGCGTTCTTAAGATCGAAGATCAGCTCCGCCAAGTCCTCGATGGAGTAGATGTCGTGGTGCGGTGGAGGCGAGATCAGGCCGATGCCGGGCGTGGACTGACGAACCTCGGCGATCCAGGGGTAGACCTTCTTGCCGGGCAGGTGTCCGCCCTCGCCGGGCTTGGCGCCTTGGGCCATCTTGATCTGAATCTCGAAGGCGCTGCACAGGTAGCGGCTCGTCACGCCAAAGCGCGCGCTTGCCACCTGCTTGATGGCGGAGTTCTTGGAGTCACCGTTGGCCAGCGGGGTCTCGCGACGCGGATCCTCGCCGCCCTCGCCCGAGTTGGAGCGGCCGTGCAGGCGGTTCATGGCAATGGCCATGCAC
>DBEWTR010000290.1:0-5719 GCA_048205775.1 Collinsella sp.
CTCGTCATTGAGTGCAAAGGCCTTGATCTCACCATCGATCATAAACGGCAGTGCGCGGCGCACAGCAGATGCGTTCTTGACGATCGCGAACGTATCGAAGTCGTGCAGGTCTTCCTTGGTCGGCATCGTGCGGCGATTACCCGGATCGGTCAGGCCCTCAAGGCCGTACTCGTCACCATAGTAAATCGAAGGCACACCGGGGAACGTCATCTGCATGAGCGTCGCGAGCCAAAAACGGCTTTTGGCCAGGCCCATTGCGTTCTCGTCCAGGCGCCACTTGCTGCGCTCGCACTCGGGCAGCTGTGACTCGTCAGGGCCGCCGCCGAGCACCGAGATAATGCGCGGACGGTCGTGGCTCGACAGCAGGTTGAGCGCGCAAGACAGGGCCTCACGCGGATAGTTCTCGCGCAGGGTCTCGATATCCTCGGCAGCTTGGTAGGCGTTTTTGTAGCCCATCAAAAAGCCGATGACCATGTCGCGGAAGGGGTAATCCATAGCGGAGTCCAGCTCGGAGCCCTGCAGGTAGCGGCGCAGATGGCCGTAGCTGATCTTGTTGGAAGCGTCCTCCCAGACTTCGCCGAGCAGCAGTGCGTCGGGTTTCTCGGCGAGCACGGCCTTTTTGATCTCGGCTAGGAAATCGTCGGAAAGCTCGTCGGCCACATCCAGGCGCCAGCCGTGAGCGCCAGCGCGCAGCCATTTACGAATGACGCCGTCCTTGCCCAGGAGCCGCTCGCGTACCAGTTCGGAATTCTCGTTGATGGCGGGCATGTTGCCCACGCCCCACCAGCAGTCGTACGAGCCGTCCTCGCGGAAGCAAAACGCATCGCGCCACGGCGAATCCTCGCTCTGCCACGCGCCCACGCCGGGGTAGTTGCCGTAGCGGTTGAAGTAGATCGAATCGTCGCCCGTGTGGTTGAACACACCGTCTAGAATGATGGAAATGCCCAGCTTCTCAGCCGCCTCGCATAGCTCGGTAAAGTCCTGCTCGGTGCCCAGGATTGGGTCGATCTTGGTGTAGTCGGCCGTGTCGTAGCGGTGGTTGCTCGCGGCTTCAAAGATAGGGTTGAGGTAGATGGCCGTAAAGCCCAACTCGGCGATACGGGGCAGGTCTTCCTGGATGCCCTTGAGCGAGCCGCCGTAGAAGTCCCAGGTCTTGATGGAGCCGTCCTCGGCGCGCTCGTACACGGGCGGCTCGTTCCAGTCCTCGACCATCCGGCGCTGAATGCCGTTGCGCGGTTTTTCGAGTTGGGCCATTGTGCGCTCGCGCCAGTGCTCGTCGCGGGCATAGCGATCGGGGAAGATCTGATAGACCATGCCGCGCTCGTACCACTCGGGACGAACTTCGCGGTGCTTGTAGACAGTGACCTGGAATGACGGCACCTCGGCGTAATCGTAGGTTATACCTTCGCCGCCGGTGCGGCCCTGTGGTGCGCCCAGGCGAACCTCGGGCTGGCCCTCGATATTGCAGATAAAGCTGTACCAGATAAGACAGGGCTCGGCGCACTCCAGCTCGGCGGTAAAGATGCCGTCGCCCTCGTGCGTCATGGGATACAGAGACTCACCGATCTCATCGACCCAGGTGCGCAGCGTAAGCGTTGCCTGGTTGGGGTCGGCGTCCTCTAGAATCACCGAAAGCGAGAGGGTCGTTCCTGTGGTCACAGCGCCAAACGGAGTGCGAAACTGCGGCAGACGGCTGTTGTGAATCAATCTCATAATACGGTCCAGTTCAATAGAATCATGGCCTGCGGGCCATGGGCTTTACGCACAAGTTGTAAGTATATCTGTTGTACACAGGCTGTATAAACAACATCCGTTTACCATCGGCGAACGGTTGTCCTAGAAAATCGTTTTACCAACTATCTACAGAGAAGGGGCGCCCGGTTGGAGCGCCCCTTACTTAGGGTTTGATGAGGTTTTGGATCGTCTGTGGGCTAGCGGCGTTTGCGGGTGGCCGTTGCCTTGCGGACGGATGTCTTCTTGGTCGGAGCCTTTTCCTCGGCCGGAGCGGCGGGGGAGACCGGAGTCTCCTTGGTGGGCTCGGGCTTGGCCTCTGCCTTCTGGGCGGCCTTCGGCGCCGGCTTGGCCTTTACCTCGGCCTTGGGCTCTTCTTTGGCAGTAGCGGGCTTGCCCTCGACCTTAGCCTCCGCTTTGGGAGCAGCAGCCTTGGTCATGGTCTTCTTTGCCGTCGTCGTGGTGCGCTTACGCGCGGTGGTCTTGGCGGTCGGCTTTGCGTCGGCAGTTGCCTTGGCCTTGGGCTCGGCGCCCGCCTCCTCGACCTTGGTGGCCGGCTTTGCGGCTGTCATGGTCGTGGCGGCCTTGGTCTTGGTCGACTTTGTGACCGTAGCCTTCTTGGCAGCCGTGGTCTTGGTCGTGGTCGTCTTCTTGGCAGCGGTCTTTGCCGGAGCCTTGGCTGTCGGTTTGGCCTCAGCGGCCTCTGCCTTTACCTCGGGAGCAGCCTCGGCTTCTACGGCCTTCTTGGCAGCGGCGGTCGTACGCTTGCGCGTGGTCGTTGCCTTGGCAGCCGTTGTTTTAGTCGCGGCAGCCTTGGTCGTCGTAGTCTTCTTAGCGGTCGTCTTACGGGTCGTGGTCTTCTTAGCTGCGGGCTTTGCAGCGGGTTTGACCTCGGCCTCTGCCTCAGGGGCAACCTCAGCCTTCACCTCAGGCTCGGCCTTTGCGGGCTCAGCCTCAACCGGCTTCTCCTCGACCTTGGGCTCCTCAGCGGCCACCGGCTCAGCAACAGCCTCAGACTCGTCGACAACCGCCACCGGCCTCTCAATCTCCGGGTGCATAAAGAAGTACAGGTCCAGATATTTATCGGCCGAACGCGTCCAGCTAAAGTCCTGGCTCATGGCCTGCGTGACCAGCTGGTTCCAGGCGTCGCGGTTATCCCAGAACAGACGCGCCGCGCGGAATACCGCATCGCCCATCTCGTCGCCGTTAAAGTTGCTAAACGAGAAGCCCGTGCCCTCGCCGGTAAACTCGTTGTACGGCTGCACGGTGTCCTTCAGGCCACCGGTCTCGCGAACAATCGGCAGCGTGCCGTAGCGCATGGCGATGATCTGCGACAGGCCGCAGGGCTCAAACTTCGAAGGCATCAGGAACATGTCGGCGGCGGCATACATGCGCTGCGACAGCGCCGGATCGAACTCGATGCGTGCGGCCATGGTGCCGGGGTACTTGTCCTGGAAGTAGCGCAGGCCGTCCTCGTAGTCGCGGTCGCCGGTGCCCAGCACCGCCACCTGCACGCCGCCGGACAGGATGCGGTCGAGCGCGTACATGACCAGATCCATGCCCTTCTGGCGCGTCAGGCGCGTGACCATCACCATGAGCGGACGGTCGTCGCGAACCTCGAGGCCCAGTTCCTCCTGCAGCTTGGCCTTGCACACGGCCTTGCCGGAACGGTCCTCCACGGTATAGTTGGCGGCAATTCGCTTGTCTGTTGCCGGGTCAAAGCCCGCAACGTCAATGCCGTTCAAAATGCCCTGCAGCGCGTAGGAACGCTCGCGCAGTACGCCGTCCAGGCCCTCGCCAAACTCGGGCGTCTGGATCTCGTTGGCATAGGTGGGGCTCACCGTGGTGATGGCGTCGGCATAGCGCAGGGCGCCCAGCATGTAGTTGATGCTGCAGGCGTCGCAACGCAGCTGCGAGGCGGCCGCCGGAATGTGCGCCACACCAAGGATGTCCTCCATCACGGTGTCGCTAAACTGGCCCTGGAACGCCACGTTGTGGATCGAGAACACGGTCTTGACGCGGTCATACAGCGGCAGGCCCTGGTAGAACTCGCGCAAAAACACGGGCGCCAGCGCCGTCTGCCAGTCGTTGCAGTGCAGGATGTCGCACTCAAAGCCGGCGGGCAGGTGCTGCAGGCTCTCGGTGATGGCCTTGGAGAAGAACGCAAAGCGCTCGCCGTCGTCAAAGAAGCCGTACGGATAGTCGCGCGCGAAGTAGCGCTCGTTGTCGATGAACATATAGGTGACGCCGTCGTGCTCGAGCTTCTCGAGTCCGCAGTACTCATTGCGCCAGCCCAGGCTCACGTAAAAGTCGGAGAAGTGCTCCATCTGCGCCTTGTACTCGTCCTTGATGGTGGCGTACTTGGGCACCATCACGATTACTTCGGCGCCGGCGCGCACAAGCGCCGCAGGCAGCGAGCCCGCCACGTCGCCCAGGCCACCGGTCTTCACAAACGGTGCGCACTCGGCCGAGGCAAACACGATCTGCATCTTTTTGCTGGAATCAGCCATATTGTCTCCCTGTTGCAATTCGAGAATAGCCGCCTGGCGCAAACCGGGCGGCTATTCTACGTGTTACGAGCGATGTTGCGGTGCCAAAGCTAGCTCGCGTTGGTGATATCAGAAGTTAACGGGGCCTTTCCCAGCACCAGGATGTTCTCGGGCGTGCCGCGAAGCTCGGTGTTGGTGGGAACCACGTTGTTCTTGTCCAGGATTGCATTCTCAACGCGGGCGCCGCTCTTGATGACGCAGCTCTGGTTGATGATCGAATTGGTCACCGAGGCCCCTTCCTCAACCACAACGCCGCGCGACAGGATCGAGTTGCGCACGGTGCCCTTGATGATGCAGCCGGCCGAGATGATCGAGTTGCAGGCGTGGCTGCCGGTCGCATAGCGCGAAGGCGGCACGTCGTGAGCCTTGGTCAGAATCGGGCGCTCGGGGTCAAAGAGATGGTCGGCCACGGTCTGGTCGAGCAGGTCCATGCTGCGACGATACAGCGACTTCTCGCTAAACACGCCCACGACCTCGCCCTTGTACTCGTAGCTGCACACGTCGATGTTGCCAAAGTCGCCCTGTAGTGCCTCGAGCAGGTCCAGATAGTCGGCGGCCTGGTAGTGGTCAATGATCTCGAGCAGCGTCTCGCGGTTGACGATGCAGCAGTCCATAGACGCGTTGTCGCCGTACACGACGCCGGCGCTCACGCCCGTCAGGCGGCCGTTCTCGTTGATCTGCAGCTTGGTCTCGTCATCGACGTTGCGCGTGGCCTTGCAGTACACCACGGTCATCTGGGCGCCGGAGTTCTCGTGCGCCTCGATGATGGTGTTGAGGTCCATGTTAAAGATGATGTTGGTGCCCATCATCACAACGTAGGGCTTGTCCGAGCGTTGGAACAGCGTCTTGTTGGAGATGATGTCGCGCAGCAGGAAGCGCATACCACCCTTGGTGGTGCCATAGGCGTTGCCGGGCACCATGAACAGGCCGCCCTTCTTGCGGTCCAGGCCCCAGTCCTTGCCCGAGCCCACGTGGTCGATCAGCGAGCGGTAGTTACCCGGCATGACGACGCCGACGGTCTTGATGCCGGCATTCATCATGTTGGACAGCGGAAAGTCGATCAGGCGGTAGCGGCCCAAAAACGGAACGGACGCGATGGGGCGGTCCTTGAGCAGCACGCTGCCGTAGGTCGAAGAGTAGTTAGCGGTGATATAACCGATGGCCTTGCGATTGATCATCGGATCATGCCCCCTTCCCGATAACGACGTCATTTCCAACGACGGCCGTATCCTTGGTGGTATCGACAGAGCCGAGCTTCACGCCCTCTTCGACCGTGGAGTTCTCGCCCAAAATAGCGCGGCAGATGTGTGCGCCGCTCTTAACGTGCGCACCCGGCAGCAGCACGGAGTCCTCGACCACGGCGCGCTCCTCGATAATGACATCGGTCGAAAGGATCGAGTGGCAAGCAGTGCCGTAGATCTTGCAGCCGTTGGAGACCA
>DBEWTR010000294.1:0-6227 GCA_048205775.1 Collinsella sp.
GGGTCTCATGATCCTCGCTCGTTTTTTATCCGGCAGTTAGGGACGCTCCTTTTCTGCCGGCAGTTTAGGAACGTCCCTAACTGCCGGCTCTGGAACGACAAAGCGGCTACTTCACCTCGACGGGTGCGGCGCCGGGGTAGCGGTCCTCAAAGTCCAGACGGTATTTGTTGTCGTTGGTGCCCGCTACGTTGTCGCGCGCCAGCGGTGCCACGATCTCGTCCTTGTGGTTGGCGGGGCTGGAGTACTCAAGGCTGATCTCCCAGGCATCGCAAATGACGTCAATGCGATTCTCCAGGTCGTCGTAGAGCGCGATGATGTCTTTCCAAGAGCTGTAGTTCTGCGAGTCGATGGGAACATCCAGGTCCTCGACCTCGTCCTTGAGGTCGCCGATCTGATCCTCGAGCGCCTCGGCGGCATCGCTGGCCGACTGACGCGAGCTGCGGTCATCCTTAAGGTAATACGTGTTGAATGTGGTGGCGCAGTCGCGAACTTGCTGATCAAGATCGGAGAGCCTGCTGTAGTAGGAGCTCAGCTGGTCGTAGACGTTCTGCTCGCTGATGGTGGCGGCATCGTGGGCGTCATCGTCATCATCATCGTCAAGCTTGTTGGGGTCGCCCTTTACGGACACATCGTCGTCATCGTGGTCGATCTTGACCTTCTCGATGGTTGTGCCCTTGGAATCGTCGGCGTTCTTGTTGAACGGTCCGATCATAAAGAATGCGACCAGCGCGATAATCACGGCGACCAGCACGGCGATGATGCCGATAAGCAGAGCGTTGTTGTTTTTGGGCGCGGCGGGAGCACCGGCCTGCGGAGCGGCGGTCGGTATGGGCTGCTGCGGCGCGGAGCCGGCTGGCGTCGCCCATTGCTGCGTCGCGCCAACTTCCGGCTGGGGAGCGGGCGCGGGCTGATGGGCGGACTGTACGGTCACGTCCGCCTGCGCATTCTCTTGCGACTGAGAGGCCTGGCCATCATCGGTTACCGGCGTTCCGCAGCTGGTGCAAAAACGCTCGTCGTCATTCAGAAGCTTGCCGCAATGGGTGCAAAACCGGGGCATGATGGTTCCTTCCATTCGATGTGTTGGCTAGATTATAAGGTGGTTCAGGTGCGGTTGGGCCGCGCCGACCCAACTGGTTATGTGAGGATGATCGTGCCGCGCAAGTCCTGTCGCATGCGTCACAATGAGTGCGGCGTGCTGGGTGTCCGGCGCGGCAGTTTATCGACGGCTCGGTAGAATGCGATGGTGGGGAGTGAGTCTGTGTACTGCGGCGAGCAAGGTCGGGGTGGCGGCGACAACGTGGAGGCGTTCCGGTTCTCGCCGGGGGATGCGCCCCTCGCTGCGCGCGATTGCTCGCGTCGAGTGTTTTGTGCCGGGATGTTGACCGGAGCGCTTGCCTCGGTGATGAGTCTCGGCGGTTGTGCCGCGCGCCGCAACGAGGCTGAGGGCTCCGCTGCCCCTGTCAAACAAAAAGCGAATCATCCGTCCGCTCAAAAGGCGGAAGCTGTCTCCCGGGCTTCTTGGATTGCCAGCCTTCAGCAAGATATCGAAGCCCTTGTCGAGCCGTATGGTGGGTCTACCTCGGTCTATGCTGTGGCGCTTGATCCTCAAACGTTCGCGTCGCTCGATGGTGAAGCCGCTGTGGCGCCGGACGCGCGACATGTGGCGGCAAGCATCATCAAGCTTCCCGTTCTCGCTTGTGCGCTTGAGACCGTGGCGGCGGGCGAGCTGTCCCTCGACGAGCGGATAACGGTAGCGCAACAGGATATCGTGGGTGGCAGCGGCAACATTCAGTCGCGCGGCGCGGGTGTGTCGTACAGTATTGACGAGCTACTGCACGCTATGATCGCCCAGAGCGATAACGTGGCAGCGAACCTTGTTATCGGCAGACTTGGCATGGATACGGTCAACGAAACGTGTGCCGCATTGGGGCTGACCCAGACCGTGCTCGCTCGTTTGATGATGGACACCGAGGCCCAGGCACAAGGTCACGAGAACTATACGAGCGCCCGTGATGCTGCGGCCGTGTTGCAGCGGCTGGCGGCGGGGACAATCGCGACGCCCGAGCTGTGCGAGCGAGCGCGCGGATATCTGCTGGCTCAGGAAGACGCGCGCGGTATTGTCGAGGGCGTTCCCGGCGGCGTTTTGGTCGCGCACAAAACGGGCAGTCTGGCGAATGCTCAGCACGATGCCGCAATCGTCTACGCCGAGCGCCCTTACGTGCTGGCAATCCTCACCCAAGACCTCGAACGCGAGCAAGCCCTAGCCCTCGAGCGCGACATTTCCTCCGCCATCAACGCTCGCGCCCACTCCTAACTTGCGGTGAAATAGGGATTGTATTTGCTGTTAGAAGGCGTATTCAGTCCCTATTTCACCGCAACTTAGAAGGTCGGCAGTTGGGGACGTTCCTTTTCTGCCGGCACTTTGGGAACGTTCCTAACTGCCACCTAGCCCCTGCCCCTGGGGTATCATGGCTTGGTTGCTATAACTTGCATTTTCGCGCCTTGTGGGAAGGGGATGCGCCCATGGCTTTTGAGCCCGCTCAACATAGCTTTATCACGCTCGAGGGCGTCGACGGCGCCGGCAAGTCCACGCAGGCGCGCCTGCTGGCCCGTGCGCTCGACCTCGCTGGTTACCAGGTTGTGAGCCTGCGCGAGCCGGGCGGCACCGCCATCAGCGAGAAGATCCGCGCCCTGCTGCTCGACCCCGCCAATACGGCGATGGGCGACACCTGCGAGCTGCTGCTCTACGAGGCCGCGCGTGCCCAGCTAGTGCACGAGGTCATCGCGCCCGCCCTCGCTGCCGGCAAGGTGGTCCTGTGCGACCGTTTCTACGATTCCACGACCTGCTATCAGGCGTTTGCCGATGGCCTTGACCGTCAGATGGTGCGCGATGCCAACAACCTGGCTGTCGCCGGTACGCATCCGGCGCTTACGCTCGTCTATCACATCACGCCCGGGCAGGCGGCGCTGCGCATGGCCGCCCGTGGTGCGGCCGATCGCATGGAGGCCAAGGGCATGGCCTTCCAGGAGCGCGTCTATCAGGGATTTTGTGCCATTGCTGCCGAGGAGCCAGACCGCGTAAAGCTCATCGACGCCACCGCGTCGATTGCAGACGTCTTCACGCAGACGGTCGAGCTGGTTCGCGCGTACGGTCTCGACATTCCCCAAGATGCCGTCGCCGCCGCGCTTGCCCAGGAGGCTGAGTAACATGGCCCCCGCGCAGACAAGCCTGCTGGCCAAGCTCGACACCCAACAGCGCGTGCGCGACTTTTTGACCAACGCCATCGCAAGCGGCCGCGCATCGCACGCCTACCTGTTCTTGGGCGCGCCCGGCGCCGGTAAGCTTGACGCCGCATGGGCGCTTGCCCAGGCCTTCCTGTGCGAGCAGGACGGCTGTGGTTCGTGCGACAGCTGCGTGCGCGTCGCACGCCATACGCACCCCGATGTGCACTATTACACGCCCGAAAGCGCTACGGGCTACCTCATCGCGCAGACCCGTGAGCTGCTCGACGACGTGCCCTTGGCGCCCATCCGCGCCAAGGCAAAGGCCTACATCATCGACCGTGCCGAGCAGCTGCGCGCCAACACCGCCAACGCGCTGCTCAAAACGCTCGAGGAACCGCCCGAGGGCGTCATGTTCATCCTGTTGGGTACCTCGGCCGACGTGATGCTGCCCACCATTGTGAGCCGCTGCCAGTGCGTGCCGTTTCGGCTGGTGTCGCCCACTGTGGCCGCGCAGGCCGTGAGCCGCGCCACCGGCCAGGATCCCGCGCGCTGCCGTATGGCCGTCGCTGTGGCGGGAAGCCCCACGCGTGGTATCGAGTTCCTCAAGAGCGCCGAGCGCCAGGACGCCCGTCGCCAGATGGTCCGCGCTATCGACTCGCTCATCGCCGCCGACGAGGCCGATGTGCTCAGCCGTGCCAAGTCGCTCATCGTCGCCGTCAAGGCGCCGCTCGCCGAGGTCAAGTCCACGCAGGAAAAGGTGCTCGAGCAAAATGCCGACTACCTGTCGCGTGGAGCATTGAAGCAGCTTGAGGACCGCAACAAGCGCGAACTCAACGCGCGCGAGCGTTCGGGTATCATGGAAGCGCTGGCGAGCGCGCGGACGCTCATGCGCGACGTGCTGCTGACGCTTCAGGATGAGGCGGCAGACGTTGTGAACGAGGACGTGCGCGACACGATCGGGCGGCTTGCCGCGGCGACGAATGTTGCGGGTGCCACCCAGGCGCTCGAGGCGGTTGCCACCGCTGAGCGCAACATCGCCAGAAACGTTACTCCCCAGCTGGCCATCGAGGTCATGCTGTTCGATATCAGGAAGGCACTGAAATGCCGTTAGTCGTACCCGTTAAGTTTACCTACGCCTCGCGCGACCTGTGGTTCGACCCACAGGATCTGGATATCCTCGAGGCCGATTATGCCATCTGCTCCACCGAGCGCGGAACCGAGATCGGCCTGGTCACGGCCGACCCCTTCGAGGTGCCGCTCGACGAAATCGGTCAGCCGCTCAAGCCCGTGTTGCGCGTGGCGAGCGACATCGACCTGCAGCTTGCCGACGACCTGGCCATCCAGGGCGACGAGGCCATGGTCGACTTCCGCCGCCTGGTCAAGGAGCTCGACCTCGAGATGAAGCCGGTCGGCGTCGAGTACCTGTTCGGCGGCGAGAAGGCTGTGTTCTACTTTGCCGCCGAGGAGCGCGTCGATTTCCGTCAGCTCGTCAAGGACCTGTCCTCGACGTTGCACATTCGCGTCGACATGCGCCAGATCGGCGTGCGTGACGAGACCCGCCTGGTGGGCGGCTATGCCCAGTGCGGCCAGGAGCTCTGCTGCACACGCTTTGGCGGACAGTTTGAGCCGGTTTCGATCCGCATGGCAAAAGAGCAGGACCTGCCGCTCAACTCGTCCAAGATTAGCGGCGTCTGTGGCCGCCTGATGTGCTGCCTGCGCTACGAGTTCGAGGCGTACAAGGACTTTAAGAGCCGCGCGCCCAAAAAGAAGACGCTTATCGATACGCCGCTTGGCAAGGCGCGCATCCAGGAATATGACACGCCGCGTGAGCAGCTGGTGTTGCGCCTGGAGAACGGCAAAGTCTTTAAGGTCAACCTGGCCGACATGACCTGCTCTGAGGGCTGCAAAAAGAAGGCCGCCGAGCAGGGCTGCAACTGCCGTCCCGACTGCGTGACGCGCGATCTGCTCGAGCGTATCGAGTCGCCCGAGATGCGCCTGGCGCTTATGGAGCTCGACCGCGAGAACGGCGTCGACGTGGGCGATGGCCTGTCGAGCGCCGACCGTCTGGCGGGGACGACGATGCCCAAGCGCCGCCGTCGCGATGCGGACGCCGATACCCGTACCGGTCAGAGCCAGGGCGAGGGTCGCGGCCGCGGTAAGGGTCGCGGCAAGGCCGAGGCACCCGAGGCCGAGGAGGCTGCCGGTGGACGTCGCCGCCGCAAGCGCTCGGGTTCGGGCGATACCGGCGAGGCCGCTCCCGCAGGCAAGAATTCCCCCCGCGAGCGCGAGGCTCAGCAGCCCCAGCAGCAAAACCGCGGCGGTGGCATGAATCCCACGCGCCGTCGCCGCCGCCATCTGTCGAGCGAGGAGCGCGAGGACGCCTTCCGCGCCGCAGCCGCTCGCGAAGCCGGTGCCGCCCCCAAGGGTGGTTCGGGTTCCGATACGCCTGCCGACAAGGGTGGCAAGCAGCGCAACGATGACGAGCGCGCCCCGCGTCCGCGTCGTCGCCATTCCTCGGGCACGCAGCAAAAGCCCTCGGTGCCCTCCGTGGCCGATCAGGTCTCGGATGGCGAGGTCAAGGTCACGCGCCGTCGCCCTGGAGATGGCGGAGGGGCGGCTGCCAAGGCCGCGCGCGGCGCTGCTCGCGACGAACGCGAGTCGCGCGAAGATCGTGGTGGCGAGGGTTCGGCCGACCAGGGCCAGAAGCGCCGTCGCCGTCGTCGTTCCCGCAAGCCGCGTCAAGATGGCGGTGAGGGCTCGACCCAAAACTCGTCCGCACCGCAACCGTCCACCGGCGAATAGTGCACGCAAACGGATTTAACCTGCCTGACCCCAAACGCGTCGGGGTACCATGACGCTGAATCAACAACCCTCCCTGCGACCGAGCGTAGGGAGGGTTGTGTCGTGAAGAGACATTTGAATGTGTTGGGATGCCTGCAAGGTGCCGACATCCTACCGTTTGCGGATGAATTGCTACCGTTTGCCGAGCGGGCGGCGCACGA
>DBEWTR010000302.1:0-1599 GCA_048205775.1 Collinsella sp.
AAGGTCCTTTGCTTTGATGAGGACATCGGCTAACCTGTCCGCCAATGCCGCGCTCTTGGGTACGCCGAGCTGCTGCTTCATTTCCGCCGTGCTCCTGCCGCCGAATAACGCTTCATCGCCCTTCGACTTGATGATCGCGAATCCTTTGGAGTCTACGCCGCGTTTGAACGCAATACCCGAGAGATGTTTCTCTGAATCGGATAGCGAGTGGCGCGCCTGCAAGCGCTGAATCTCTGCGAAGCGCTGCTCTATGAGCTCTTGGCGGCGCGTCTGCACGGCAAAGTATGCCTGTGCGAGCGCGATCTCCGGCTTGTTTGGATCTCCGTTTTGGGCGATTAAATAGCATGCGTAGCGCGTAAGTTTGTAGTCTTTGACCGCGCGAGCGGCGACACCGGCAGTTACCATTTTCGTGGTGTCACGAAAATGGGAATCAACTGGAGTTTTGTTTGTTTTGCACGAGACTTTTGCCCTCTTAACAACTTCGGCGAAGGTCTCCCATCGAGTGTACCCCATGGGTTCCATTAAATCGCGTGCGAGCCAATATTCAACGCCGTCTTCCACATTGGCGTAGCTATCAAGTTCGACACGCCACTTCTCGATATCCCTACTGTCCATATCTCCTCCTCGCTGGTCTATTGTCTATGCGGGCTTTGCCCACTCTGTATTCAGAATAAGGATACGCTGCCGTGCGGACACGAATGGGCCCTGCGCCACTTCGAGCTCGCGGGGCCCATAGATATCGATTAGTTGTGTTCTGCTTTAGATAGGTGTCAGTTTAATTCGCTCGATAGTGCGAACCCAGGCTTTCGGTTCGCTTGCGCATGGCTTTGACCATCTCCATCGACAGCTGAATCTGCGACTGTAGGCGGGCGAGGGCTGCGATCTCGCGGTCATCGGCATGCGGCTTGCTCAGCGCCATGGCCTTGTCTTGCAGGCTTTCAAGCTGTTGCAGAGCCTCGGATAGGCCCGTCTCGGTTCGGTTGATCATGCAATAGGTGCTCATCGTGTGCTTAAGGCCGTGTGTCAGGCGTTCAGCATCAGTTGTGGCAATGCCGTAGTGGGGGAGGTCGATATCCGCCTTCGGGGCCACCTCAGGTGCATTCTGCGCTGCAAGGGCTGCCGATGCGCCCGCGATGCGTCCGAACACGATGCCGTTGGCGCTTGACAAGCCACCAATGCGGTCGGCGCCGTGCATGCCGCCTGTCGCCTCGCCGCAAGCGTAGAGGCCCTCAACGGCTGTGTGCGCGGTCTTATCGATCTTGATACCGCCGTTGGCAGCGTGGGCATACATCGCAACGCGCATCTCGTCAGTCGGGGCGATGCCGTGCTCGTCTTGCAGCCAGGTGGCAAAGGTCTGCACAAACTCTGGGATATCCTCGCGGGGGAAGTCGTAGTGGAGTGCCAGGCCTTCGGCACCTGCCTGATCAATGACGAGATCGATAGCGCGGGAGGCCAAGCGTGACGTGAAGGGACCATATCCAGAGCGCTGCTCGAGCAGGTCGTCCAGCTTGTCGTCGGCAATATCTGCCGGCTGGTCTACATGTACGTAGCGCCAGGTCTTCTCGTTAAAGACAAGGTTGCGCTTGGGCTCGATGAAGC
>DBEWTR010000308.1:0-2093 GCA_048205775.1 Collinsella sp.
GTAACTCGGCAAAATCGGTCCCAGATGTTACAGATTGAGACAAAGGGACGGCGCGGTTCGGAAGTATCTCAATCTGTAACATCTAGCCCACTTTTAACGGTCCAGTTGTTACAGACTTAGACAAAACCGGCAGGCAACGAAAGCGGCAACGCCCGAGATGGACGTTGCCGCTTTTCTATTGAGAAAACTACTCGGTTTTCGTTACTAACCACCACAATGGTAACCACCACAATGGGGACAGGCACCTTTGTGGTGGTTTGATCCTTGCCCTGCTTGCTAGACCGTGATGACGTTATCCATCGTCTGGTACTTGGCGGGCACCTCGCCCGCGGTGATAATCGTTGCGTCGCGGAAGTCCGCGAACTTGACGGGCGCCACCATGCCAAATTTACTGGCGTCCGAGATTACAAAGCGCTTGGGCGTATGGCGCATCGAGATACGCTTTACTTGCGCTTCCTCGATATCGGGCGCTGTGAAGCCCTGCTCGGCGGCAATGCCGTTGGACCCCCAAAAACCACAGTTGAAGTTGTAGCGGTCCAGGGTCGACAGGGCATCGGGGCCAACGAGCGCCTCGGTCTCGGGCTTGAGCTCGCCGCCCAGCACCACGGTGCGCATGCCGCGCAAAGCGAGACGCTGGGCATGGAGCACGGAGTCGGTCACATAGGTGACGCCCTCAAGGCGCGGAAGATGCTCGATGAGCTTGAGCGTCGTCGAACCCGAATCGATGTACACAAAGCTCTCGGGCTCCACAAGCGCCGCCGCACGGACGCAGATACGCTCCTTGTCGTCGTTATGGAGGTCGCTGCGCCCATTAAGCGTTAGGTCGCGCGTCACGTGCGCGCGCTCAAGGCTCGTCGCTCCACCGTGTACCTTGGCGATACGGTGTGCGCGGTCGAGCGTCTGCAGGTCGCGCCGAATGGTGGACGCCGTCACGCCCAGGGCCTCAGCAAGCTCCGGCACGGTAACCGAGCCGGCCTGTTGCACCATCGACACGATCGCGTTGAGCCTATCTTCCGCAAGCATCGCTTACTCCTCCTCGGGGTACACGACTCCCCAGTCGGCGCGGAGCTTGGTCATAAGCTCCATAACATCAGAAGCATAATCCAGCAGCTCGCGCTTGGAGTCGTCGCCGGCAACGGCCTTCTCAAGATCGGCCATCTCATAGCAAAGGGCGTAAGCCTCGGTACCGGCGTGGACCTCCTCGCGGCGGCCGTCCGCAGTCCACACGATGGTCGCGTGATCGGCACGCGGATAATCGTTGACCTCGATATAGCACTTGTCGAAGCTGATGACCGAGCGCTTTGGCTGCTTGGAGTGGAGCGTAAGGCTCACGACGCCCAGCTGCTGCTCGGCATTACGGCAGACGATGCCGCCCGCAACGTCAACACCGGTCTCACAGGTGTTGCCCAGCGAGACAACCTCAGCGGGCTGGCTTGCCATAAAGAGGCGCATGACGGACAGGGCATACACGCCAATATCGAGCATGGCACCGCCGGCGAGGTTGCGGTTGTAGAAGCGATTGGTCAGATCGCCGTACTCCTTGTAGCTGCCAAAGTTGAGCTGAGCGAGATTCATGCGGCCGAACTCACCAGCATCCATGCGACGACGCAGCTCCTGATACAAGGGCATGTGAAGCACCGTGGTGGCGTCCATAAGGGCCACGTTGTGCTCGTCAGCAATGGCGCGGGCCTCGTCAAGCTCGGCGGAATTGAGGGTAATGGCCTTTTCGCAGAGCACGTGCTTACCAGCTGCCAGAGCGGCTCGCAGGTAGGTGATATGCGTGTTATGCGGCGTGGTGATATAGACCGCGTCAATGTTCGGATCGGCGTAGAGGTCCTCGACCGTGTCGTAGACCTTCTCAACGCCATACTGCTCGGCAAAAGACTGAGCCTTGGACAGCGTGCGGTTTGCGACTCCCGCGAGCTTGCGGCCGGCAAGAGCGAGAGACTGGGCCATCTGATTGGCGATAACACCGCACCCGATCACAGCCCAGCGGAGCTCGGGGGCTGTAAAAATATCGTTGGGGAACGGCTGATCCTGGACCGAGGCAAACGCTGCTTTTGCGGCTGCCTCGGCGTCGAGCGGAGTCTGTT
>DBEWTR010000314.1:0-4921 GCA_048205775.1 Collinsella sp.
CGCCCAGATTATGGGTGAGCCCGAGTTTGCCTATCGCCTGTCGCCCGATAACTGGATTGCCATTACGGGTACCAACGGCAAGACGACTACCACGTCGCTGACTGATTATCTGCTCAAGGCTGCTGGTGAGGCCAGCGTAGCTGTCGGCAACATCGGCGAGCCGCCGGTCAACGAGATTGACGGCCGAGCCCACAACGAGTGGTTTGTGGCTGAGCTCTCGAGCTATCAGATTGCTACGACAACCGAGCTCCACCCCCGCGTGGCGGTGCTGCTCAACATCACTCCCGACCACTTGGGCTGGCATAAGAGCCATAAGAACTACGCGCTTGCCAAGATCAAACTGTTTGACAATATGGTCGATGACGATCTGGCGGTTGTCGACGTCGAAGACGCCGGCATTCACGAGTTCGATGAGTACATCTACACGCCGGGTCGTCGCATCTGCAAGGTTGCCTTTGACGAGCCTGAGGGCGAGGATGCCGCCTTTGTGCGCGACGGCAAGATGGTCGTGCGCCTGAAGGGCGTCGAGACCCCGCTCATCGCTACATCCGAGCTCAAGATCTCGGGCCATCACAATGTTATCAATGCCCTGTGCGCCGCCACGGCTGCCTTGGCGGTCGGTGCCGATGTCGATGGTGTCTGCCGCGGTCTTGCCTCGTTCCAGCCGCTCGAGCACCGCGTGGAGCCGTGTGGCGAGATTGACGGCGTGCGCTACGTCAACGATTCCAAGGCGACCAACACCGATGCGGTCGAGAAGGCACTGACGGCATTTCCCGATGACGACGTGATCTTGCTGCTCGGCGGCCACGATAAGGGCACGCCGCTCACGGACTTCGCGCGCGTCGTTATGGACAACGTGCGCTCGGTCGTCTGCTTTGGCGATGCGCGCGAGCGCTTCACCGCCGCTATGGACGAGGCCGATGTCGATGGCGATGTGGATATCGCCCAGGCGGATGACCTACGCGACGCCGTGGACGTCGCCCGTTCGCTGTCGAGCCGTGGTGACGTGATCTTACTTTCTCCTGCCTGCTCTTCGTTCGATGAGTTCTCGGGCTATGAGGAGCGCGGCCGCGTGTTTAAGGACTACGTGGCCCAGCTTGCCGCTGCAGCGAAATCACAAATGGAATAGGGGTTGCGGTGAGAGAGGAGAGCCCCCGACAAGGTATGAGGAGGCCCGACTCGGACCGTGCTTCCTCACGTCGCACCACACCGCGTTCCAGCCGCGGCGGGCAGTCGTTTAGCGAACGCTATATTGCCGGCGTTCCCGCCCGTATCATGCGCCCCCGTTTGATATTCATGGCCTGCTTGTTTACCTTGGTATGCTTTGGCCTGTTGATGGTGTACTCGGCGTCTTCGGTCGAGGCGCTGCACGAGAATGGCTCGGCGACGTTTTTTCTGGGTCGACAGGCCGCGTTTGCCGTGGTCGGTGTTCTGGCGCTGATTGCCATCGTGCGCGTTTTGCCGGACAGCTGGTTTGGGGAGGATGTGCTCAGGATCTTCCTCATAGGCATGATAGGGCTACTGTTTCTGGTGTTCTTGGTGGGCAGCGGCAGCCGTGGCGCCACGCGCTGGCTTAACATCGCCGGTATTCAGTTCCAGCCTTCCGAGTTTTTAAAGCCATTTGCCATTGCGTATTCGGCCATCATGCTTGATCGCTTCTTTTCGCCCGGTGGCAACATCAACGAATTCCTTCGCAAGATGGGCATCTACCTGGGCATTTCGCTCTTTCTGATCTTTATCCAGCCCGATTTCGGTACTGTCCTGATCATCCTGTTGACCCTCATGTGCATGGCGTTGTTTGCGGGTCTCGACCCCAGATTTATCATCGGCGTGCTAATCTTTGGCATTCTCGTGATCGTGATTGCGCTTGTCGCAGAGCCGTACCGTATGGTGCGTATTCAGGTTGCCTTGAACCCTTGGGCCGACGAGTATGGTGACGGCTATCAGGCCACGCTTGCCATTATGGCCTTTGCCTCGGGCGGTCTGTTCGGCCGTGGCATCGGCAACTCAACCATGAAGTACTCGTATCTGCCCGAGGCGCACAATGACTACATCCTGGCCATCATTGGCGAGGAAGTCGGTTTTGTCGGAACCGTGCTGTTCTTCTTGGTGTTTGCGATGCTGATCTACTCGGCGTTTCGCATTGCCGAGCAGGCGACCGATCGCCGGGGCGCGCTTATGGCGTCTGGCTCCGCGGTCATTCTCGCAGTGCAGTTTTTGATTAACGCGCTGGGCATCCTCAACGTGTTTCCCATGACGGGCAAACCGTTGCCGTTTATTAGCTACGGCGGTTCGTCGATTATTGTGTCGCTCATGCTTGCCGGGTTGATCCTGCGCGTTTCGTACGAGAGCGCCCGCCGCGATGAGTATGACCGCCGCCGCGAGAGCTTTGCCGTTATGGATGAGAGTACCGCCGGCGTGCCCCACGTGCGCGGCGAGCGATCTTCGCGTAACGGTTTTACCGTCCTGGATGGCTCTGCGACCGAGCCGGCAGCCCGCCCGCGTCAGCGAACGGCGCCGCAAGGTCGTCCTCAGCGCCCCAGCCCTCGCAACGCGGGCGGCGGATATAATCGAATCGATTTGAACTCGGACCCGTCGGCGCGTCTGCGTACCGACGACCAGGGACCGCGTGTACGAAGGGACTACCATGACCGATAAAATGACCGTTGCTATTGCAGCCGGCGGCACGGCCGGGCACATCAACCCCGCGCTCGCCTTGGCCGAAGAGCTGCGTGACCGTGGCCACCACGTTGTGTTCGTGGGCCAGTCGCGCAAGCTCGAGGGTCGTCTGGTCCCCGAGGCTGGGTTTGATTTTGTGCCCATTACGGTCACGGGCTTCGACCGCTCCCGTCCTTGGACGGCGCTGACCTCGCTGTGGCGTGTCAACAAAGCCAAGCGTGCGCTCGCCAGTCATTTCTCAAAGGTCGGCAAGCCCGATGCCGCCATTGGTTTTGGTGCCTATGTCGAGGTTCCGCTGCTGGGGTGGTGCAAGGGCGCGCGCGTTCCGTATCTGCTGCATGAGCAGAACTCTGTTCCGGGCCTGGCCAACAAGATGATGAACTCCCACGCCGCCCGCGTGTGCATCTCGGTGCCGGCAGCGCGTTCGGTCTTTGAGCGCGAAGGTGACCCTGACCACGTGCTCATGACCGGCAACCCCGTACGTCGCTCGGTGATCGAGGGCGATCGCGCTCGCGGCCGCAAGGCACTTGGCGTTCCCGAGGACGCTACGCTGCTGCTCGTCTTTGGCGGTTCACTTGGCGCCCAGCACCTCAACGAGCGTGTGGCTTCGCTCAAAAACGAGCTGCTTTCGCGCAAGAACCTCTATGTGTTGCATTCGACGGGTGCCGACGGCTTTGAGGAGACCGAGCGCGCTTTGGCGCTGACGCCCGAGGAGGCGAAGCGTTACCGCGTCCAGCCTTACATCGACAACATGGGCGATATGCTGGCTGCTGCCGATTTGGTGCTCTCGCGTTCGGGCGCATCGAGCGTGGCCGAGATCGCTGCACTCGCCGTGCCTTCGGTGCTCGTGCCGTACCCGCATGCGACGGCCGACCACCAAACCACCAATGCCCGTTATCTGGTCGACGCTGGGGCCGGCGTGCTCTGCGCCGATGCCGATATCGACGGTTCTGCCTTTGCCGATGAACTGCTGCACCTGGTCGATGACGCGGCGGCGCGCGACGCCATGCGTCAGGCGGCGCGTGGTCTGGCCCAGGATAGGGCCGCCGCTCTTCTGGCGGATGCGGTAGAGGGTTTGCGTTAGTTAGACGGGATATCGTCGGTCGCCCTCGCGCTGATGCGGTAGGTGCGGTACAGTTAACGGGTTACAGGCAGTGTTTACGCAAGGAGTACACGAGCACATGGCTGATTCCCAGACTGCAACCTCCGCGCCCGAGTTTAAGAGCGCCCACTTTATCGGTATCGGCGGCGCCGGCATGAGCGGCATCGCCCTCGTTCTGCACGAGCGCGGTTATGCCGTTACCGGCTCCGACCTTAAGACGTCACGTTATATCCGCCAGCTTACCCGCGCTGGCGTGAAGGTGCATGTGGGCCATGAGGCCGCCACGATCGACGAGGTCAAGCCCGACGTGGTTGTTGTCTCCACCGCTATTCCGGAGTCCAACCCTGAACTCGTGCGCGCTCGCGAGCTTGGTATTCCCGTGTGGCCCCGTGCTAAGATGCTCTCTGCTTTGGGCCACGGCTACACCACCGTCGCTGTTGCCGGCACGCATGGCAAGACCACCACGTCTTCGATGTGCGCCACCATGCTCGACCGCATGGGTCTGGATCCGAGCTTCCTGATCGGTGGCATCGTCGAGGGCTATGACACGAACGGCAAGAACGGCTCGGGCGACTACTTTGTCGCCGAGGCCGACGAGTCCGACAGCTCCTTCCTGTTCCTGAACCCCAACGTGGTCATTGTGACCAACGTCGAGGCCGACCACCTCGATCACTACTCGGGTATCGAGGAGATCGAGGCAACTTTCGCCAAATTCATGAGCCTGGTGGGCGAGGACGGCACCGTCATCGTCTGCGGTGAGGACCCGCATCTGGTCGAGCTCGCCAAGTCGACGGGTCGTCACGTGCTTTCCTATGGCTTTGCCGAGAGCAACGACATCGTCTGCATGCACCCGGATGTCAAGGGCATCCAGAGCGACTTTATCGTTCGCTTTGAGGACGGCACTGAGCACGCTGTGGAGATCAAGAGCAATCCCGGTCGCCACAACATGCTCAACGCCACGGCGGTGCTCACCGTCGCCCATGTCCTGGGCCTTGACATCGACGCCGCCGCCAAGGCGCTCTCGAGCTTTGAGGGCGTCCGCCGTCGCTTTACCCACGTGGGCGATATCGATGGCATCACCGTGGTCGATGATTACGGCCATCACCCCACCGAGATCAAGGCGACGCTTGCTGCCGCTTC
>DBEWTR010000003.1:0-3432 GCA_048205775.1 Collinsella sp.
CGGTCGATGGAGACCATAAGCTGGTCGCGCTTGTCGACCTCAAACTCGAGCCATGCACCGCGGGACGGGATGATCTGGGCCTTGTAGATCTGCTTGCCCGAATCCATCTCGGAGCTGTAGTACACACCCGGGGAGCGGACGAGCTGCGAGACGACGATACGCTCGGTACCGTTGATGATGAAGGTGCCCTGATCGGTCATCATGGGGAAGTCGCCCATGAAGACGAGCTGCTCCTTGATCTCGCCGGTCTCCTTGTTGGTGAGACGAACGTCGGTCAGAAGCGGCGCCTGATAGGTCATGTCCTTCTCGCGGCACTCCTCGACGGTGTGCGCGGGGTCGCCGAACTGATGCTCGCCGAAGGTAACCTCGAGAACATGGTTCTGGCTCTGGATGGGGCTGGATTCCTTGAACGCCTCACGAAGGCCCTCGTCCTTAAAACGCTCAAAGGATTCCCTTTGAACAGAGATAAGGTTGGGGAGCTCCATGGCCTCCGGGATTTTCCCGAAGCTGACGCGCTTGCGCTCAGTGGCAGTGTATGCGTAGGTCACCAGGTTTTTCCTCCTTCACGGAAATGCTCGGTGGGTTGGCGAGGCATAGCTTCGCCAGTTATCGCAACCTAATAGTTTATCAGGTACCGACCGTTGGGCAAGAAAAGCCTTGACGCGATTGAGTTTTTGGAGTAGCAAAGTTTTTCGACAGAAAATGCGCAGGTAGATGCATGTATATCGAACACCTGTTCATATATTTTCTGTGAACAGAGAGTCGGCAATCGCAGCTCTTATAAAAAACGGGCGCGAACCGAGGTCCGCGCCCGTAAATGTCGATGCCCGAAGGCTTACTTGCGCATCAATCCGCCGCGCTCGTCGATGGCGTCCCAGAAGGCACTGGCAAAGCGGGGGTCACTTGCAGCCATGAGGGCGTTGGTGGCCATCCAGCCAGAGGGAGTGCCGGTGTCGTAGCCCGACAGCGGGTCGATGACGACGGCATACATGGTCTCGCGGTCGAGCGAACGGGCCATGGCGTCGGTGAGCTGGATCTCGCCGCCCTTGCCGGCCTGCTGATCTGCCAGCAGGTCCATGACCAGCGGGCTCAGCAGATAGCGGCCGACGATGTACAGGTTGGACGGAGCAGCTTCGGGAGCGGGCTTCTCGACCAGACCGCCGATACGCCAGACAGCGCCCGGCTCTGCATCGGCAACGTCCTCGGCGCCCTCGAGCGAACCGACGCGCTCGCCGGCGATAACGCCGTAGCGGCTGACTTCCTCGGGCGAGCAAGCAGCGACGGCGATAACCGAAGCGCCACCGTGCTCCTTGGAAACGGCGAGCATCTTGTCGCAGATGTCGCGGTTAGGCACAACGTAGTCGCCCAGAAGAACCAGGAAGTTCTCCCCTGCCACGGCGTCGGCAGCAGAGCGAATAGCATGGCCGAGGCCCTTGGGCTCGTACTGATAACGGAAGTCGACCGGCATACCGCCAGCATGGGCGACGGCGTCGGCATAGGCGTTCTTGCCGCGCTCGCGCAGCAGGTTCTCGAGCGAGCGATCGGGCTGGAAGTAGTTCAGCAGCTCGGGCTTGCCAGGAGAAGTAACGATGATGGCGTCGTCGACTTCCTCGGGGTCGAGCGCCTCCTCGACGACGTACTGAATGACGGGCTTGTCGAGCACCGGCAGCATCTCTTTGGGCGTGCACTTGGTGCCAGGCAGAAAACGCGTGCCAAGACCGGCGGCGGGGATGATTGCCTTCATGTTATTCAAAGATCCTTTCGCAGGCGCAAAAGCGCCCCATGCGTGCGGCACACAGCCGCAGACCAAATTGCGATACTTAAGCATCTTACCGCTGGAACTATATGTCGCTACAAGGCAGAGACAATTCTTCAGCAGGTCAACGCAAATTATTGCTCGAATGGTGCAATTTTATTGCCCAACGGCAGGGTGCCCGATACGACGCAAATCACAGAACATGGCAGTTTGAGCTACCGATGTCGAGGGACCGAAAAACAAAAAAGACGGGGCTCGCAATGCGAACCCCGTCTGCAAAGAAATCTGGCGAGAAAGCCTGATTACTTGAGGGTGACAGCAGCGCCAGCAGCCTCGAGCTTCTCCTTGGCAGCCTCGGCGTCCTCCTTCTTGGCACCCTCGAGAACAGCCTTGGGAGCGCCCTCGACGACCTCCTTGGCCTCCTTCAGGCCAAGGTTGGTGAGCTCACGGACGGCCTTGATGACCTGGATCTTGTTGTCGCCGAAGCCCTCGAGCACGACGTCAAACTCGGTCTTCTCCTCGGCCTCGGCAGCGCCAGCAGCGGGAGCGGCGACAACAGCGGCAGGAGCAGCGGCGGAAACGCCGAAGGTGTCCTCGATAGCCTTGACGAGCTCGGAAGCCTCGAGAAGGGTCATTTCCTTAAGAGCATCGATGATCTCATCGGTGGTAAGCTTAGCCATTTCTAAGTCCTTTCGGTTTCCGTGTCTGTGCACGGAGATCAGTTAAAACACGACGCGAATGCGCCAGGGGTGCGGCGTTGCCGCCGCGGGTGAAAACAGCAACTAGGCTGCCTTCTGCTCGGAGACCTGCTGGATCGAACGAGCGAGACCAGAGGAAACGCCGTTGACGCAGACAGCGATGTCGCGAGCGAAACCGGAGATGAGACCGGCGATCTGGCCGAGAAGCTGATCCTTGGTGGGCAGCTCGGCGATAGCCTTAACATCATCAGCGGAAACGGCCTTGCCGTCGGAGATACCGCCCTTGATCTCAAGGACGCCCTTGGACTTAGCGGAGAAGTCCTTAAGGGCCTTAGCGGCCTCGACCGGCTCGGTCTCGTAGAACACATAAGCGACGGGGCCGGCGAGAATCTCGTCGATCTCGGGCTGCTCCTGGTTCTTGAGGGCGATCTTGACCAGGTTGTTCTTGTAGACCTTCATCTCGGCGCCGCACTCGCGAAGCTGATGACGCAGCTCCTGAGCCTGCTTAACCGTCAGACCGTTGTAGTTGACGACGAACAGACCGGCGTTCTCGGCGATACGGGACTCGATCTCTGCAACCTTGTCGATTTTGTACTGCTGGGGCATGAATTACACCTCCTCGAATTCTTTCCGGGCACGGTCCGCCACAAGGACGTGACGGGGGCATGTCCAAAAAGAAAGCCCCCGCGCTGCATGAGCGACGGGGGCGAGAAGACATATCTACTCGACCACCTCGGCTGGCGGGAAGTCCCATTAAGCTCGCGGGTAAGACCCGTTTGCGCCGGCTGTCTCTGGCAGCGGATTCGTGCGTGAACCGAAAGTATTATGGCGGGGACCCCGGCGTCGGTCAACGGGCGCGAGGATTCGTACACAAACCCTGCATACGCTCCGACCGGGAGGGGCAGGGCGAGTTTTCCGCTCGGTCAAGTCCTGGGCTCGCACGAAGGCCACATTAAGTGGCCTTCGGCTCGTGCGGAA
>DBEWTR010000016.1:0-3094 GCA_048205775.1 Collinsella sp.
GTCGGCTCAAGCGTGGCCTTGAGCGCCTCGAGCGACGGAGAGCAGATGGGCGTGGGCGGCAGGCCCTCGTGCTTATAGGTGTTATACGGGCTATCGCTTTGCAGGTCGTCGGCGGTAACCTCTCCACCGGTGACATACATCATGGTCGCATCGCTGTTGAGATAGCGCAGACCGTCGAGCTTGCCGGCAAGGCGGTTGTAGAAGACCGAGGCCACGTGCGCACGTTGATCGGCGTTGAGGCCCTCGCGCTCAACGATAGAGGCCAAGTTGACGATGTCGTAGTCGGACATCTCCACACCGTAGCGCACCTTGATCTTGGCTTCGCAGCTCGCAAAGTCTAGCGACTTATACTCGGTCTTAAACTGATCGAGCATAGCGCGAATCACGTCATCGGCCGTAGGCGAATCGCCCAGCGAATAGGTCTTGGGGAACAAGAAACCTTCGAGCGAGTCGTTAGCCGCGCCCTTAAGGAAGCTATAGTCATCCACGTAGTTAGAGGCCTTGGCCTGATTGAGGAAGTCTTCCTTAGAGATGCTGTCGTAGGCCTGGGCCACACGGTCGGCGACTTGATCGACCGTTAGGCCCTCAGGGATAGTCAGCGCATTGGAGCCCGCGTTGGGACCTTCCATGAGCTGCTGAACAACCTTGGTCGCATCCATGAGTGCGGTGAACGAATAGGTACCAGGCTTGAGCGACATATCGGCGTTGAGCTTTTTCACCGCCGCATAGTAATCCTTGGGATTTTCGACGATATGGTTCTCGGAGAGAATCGAGGCGATAGTATCGCCCGAAGCACCGTCGGGAATGGTCACCGTAACCTGCTGTCCAGCCGTGACCTTCGTATCCCCACCGGCGAAGAAGCCCTTGACGGCCGGCACGACAAAGAAAGCAATCGCAGCAAGCGCGAGCACCGCCACCACAATGCCGATGATCATGGGAACCGGAGAACTCTTCTTTTGAGCACCGCGACGAGCATGCGTGTTGTAGCTCGAACGGGTCGCCGGAGCAACGCCATGCGAACCGCGAGCGTGATGCGAATGCGATTGGGGGGTCTGCGTTCGCTGGGTAGGTACCTGCTGCTTAAAGCGGGTGCCGCCTGCAGGCTGGGCCGTACGAGCAGAAGGCTGCTGAGCCGCATGAGAAGCCGGATGCTGAACCGAACGAGCAGAAGGCTGCTGAGCCGTCCGTTGAACAGGTTGGGCCGAACGAGAGAAGGACTGCACCGGGCGCGCGGCAGGCTGAGCTGCGCGCTGCGTCGGCTGCGCCGGGCGCTGGCCAGGCTGAGCAGGGCGCGGCGCAGGCTGCCGTGTACGATTCTGCTGGCGCGGATCGGAAGCGCTAGGCATGCGAAACCTCCTCGTTTTTACGATCGAGCCATGTCTGCAAGAACAGGCTGGCGGCGATCATGTCAATCTTGCCCCTCATCTGCTTTTCGTTGAGTCCCTGCTCTCGCAGGATTCGCTTGGCCTCCTGCGAGGACAGACGCTCGTCCTCAAACTCCAGCGGAAGTTCGAGCTCGTCGGCAATCTTTTGGGCCACGGCGGCGACGCGCTCGGCCTGGGGGCCGGGCTCACCTGCCATGGTCAAGGGACGTCCACTTACCAGGATATCGGGCTCATAGTCCTCGACCAGGTAGCGAAACGTCTTTGCCATACCAGTGACCTCGGCAGCCGGAAGCACCTTGACAGGCATCGCCATCTTGCCATCACGGCTCGAGACGGCAATGCCAATCCTGGTCTCCCCTATGTCCAGTGCGAGCGCGACCACAGCGACTACTTAGGTTCTTAGGCGCCGAGCGCGGTCTTGGCGGCCGCGAGGGCATCGGCGATACCGGCAGCATTCTTGCCACCGGCCTGGGCCATGTTGGGACGACCGCCACCGCGACCATCGACCAGGCCCGCGATCTGCTTGATCACGTTGCCGGCGTGGAAACCGGCCTTCACGGCGTCATCGGAGCCGGCGGCGAGCAGGGCCGGGGTGCCCTTCTCGGTCACGCTGGCAACGACGCAGGCGACGGGGCCGGCAACCTTCTGGTGCACGGTATCCCACACATTGCGCAGGTCAGCAGCCTCGAGACCCTGGAGCTCAGCGACAACGAGCTTGTAGCCATTCAGCTCGACAGCGCCTTCGATGGCGCTGGAAATCGCATCGGAGGAGCCACCGGTGAGTGCCTTCTTGAGCTTGTTGGACGTCTCGCGCAGCTCGGCCTGCAGGTTCTCCACGCGGGCGGGAACCTCGTCAACACGGCACTTGAGCGCCGCCGCCGCGGCGTCAACGAGTGCCAGGCGGTCGGCCATGTAATCGAGAGCGCCCTTGGAGGTCACGGCCTCGATACGGCGGACATTTGAGCCCGTGGAGGACTCGGAAATAATCTTGAACAGGCCGATCTCGGCGGTGTTGGCGGCATGCGTACCACCGCAGAGCTCACGGGAGAACGGCTGATCCTCGGCGCCCACGGAGACGACACGGACGACGTCGCCGTACTTCTCGCCAAACAGAGCGACAGCACCGGCGGCCTTAGCCTCGTCGATGCCCATGACGCGGGTCACGACCGGCTTGGAAGCGAAGATCTGCTGGTTGACCAGGTCCTCAACAGCCTTGAGCTGCTCGGAGGACAGGGCCTCGAAGTGCGTGAAGTCAAAGCGCAGGTGCTCGGGCGTCACCAACGAGCCAGCCTGGGAGACATGCTCGCCCAGGACCTGCTTAAGCGCGGCGTCGAGCAGGTGCGTGGCAGTGTGGTTGCGGCGCAGGAAGCCACGGCGCTCGGCGTCGAGCGCGGCGGTCACGGTAGCACCGACGGTCAGTGTGCCCTCGGCAACGTGCGCGACGTGAGCATACAGGCCATTGTGGTTCTTGGTGTCGACAACAGTCAGCGCAACGCCCTCGGCGGAAAGCTCGCCAGCATCGCCCTGCTGGCCACCCATCTCGGCGTAGAACGGGGTGCGGTCGAGCACGACCTCGACGTCCTCACCGGCGGAAGCAGACTCGACGGACTCGCCGTTGCGAACGATGGCGACAACCTTGGCGCCCTCGATGACGTCGTTGTCATAGCCGTCGAACTCGGTCGCGGCAACCTTGTCGGAAAGCTCGACCC
>DBEWTR010000018.1:0-3408 GCA_048205775.1 Collinsella sp.
CCACCTCCTTGACCGTGGCACCCAGACCGCAGGCAAAGCCGTAAGAGAAGTCCAAGACGCGCTTGGCAACTTCGGTGCGTACGCCCACAAAAATCAGTGCGACAGGCTGCTTGGTGCGAACGCGGCGCACCACGGTCTCCACGTCGTCATAGCTCTCGGGGCGCAGGACATAGGCCGGCAGCTGCGGCGTGGCGTTGATGATATTGCTCGCATAGGCCGAGGCATCGCTCGGTGCAGGCGCGGGTGCAGCGGCGGCACGGGCGCGGGTATTCTCGGCGTAGCTCGACGGCGTGTCATAGGCACCAGGACGATAACCGCTCGCAACACTGTCCTGCGAGCGCGAAGGCGGGTTATACGTCGTGGCATGGCGGGAGTCATCGCCGACCAGCTGACCGGAGCGCGTATACACGGCAACCGACTCAGCTTCACCGCGGCGCGTCTGGCCAAGCAGGCCGTTGCTCGGCTCGTCTTGGGTGTAGAAGCCCTCGCCCGAAGCACCACTGTAGCCGTTGTTCTGATAGCCATCGTCGTAGCCGTCATCGTAGCCGTAGTCGTCGTCCTGGCCATAACCCTGGTCGTAACCCTGCTGGCCGCCCAGGTGCATCTTATTTTTAATCTCGTCAAGGAAGCCCATGGTTGTGTCCTCTCGCGGTTTAGTGCAGGCGCCCCGATAATCAGTGCGCACTTCAGAGCCTTATTTTACTGCAAACTCCGGGCTAAATACTACCCTGCCCAGGCGAACGAGCGTAGAGCCCTCCTCAAGGGCAGACTCAAAGTCCTCGCTCATACCGCAGGAAAGCTCAGGCAGGTTCAAATCGGGATGCGCCGCCTCCAGCTCATCCCTCAGCTCACGAAGCCCCGCAAAGGTGCGGCGTGCCACATCCTTATTCCCCCGGGGCGCCATAGTCATAAGCCCCTGTACGCAAATTCCCTCAAGTTCTGCAAGCTCACCCGCGGCGGCGCGAATCTCATCGGGTGAAAAGCCTCCCTTCGACTCCTCACCACTCACATTGACCTCAATGAGCACACGCTGGGGGCCGACGAGCTCGCCTGCCTCAATCTTGCGAACAGCACGGCTCGAGATCGCCTGCGCCAGATGCAGCGAACCCACCGAGTGAATCAGCTCGGCTGAGCCCAGCACCGCATTGATCTTATTGGTCTGCAGGTTGCCGATCATATCGAAGCGCACCTCGGGCAGCTCCGGATGCTCCGCCAGACCCGTGAGCTTGCGAACCAGCTCCTGCGGGCGGTTCTCGGCAAAATGGCGATACCCCGCCTGGATGGCGGCAACGGTCTCATCGACACCAACGGTCTTGGACACGGCAATGAGGCTCGCGGCGTCGTGGGGACGGCCCGCGCGATCGAGCGCCGCATAAAAACGTTCCAGAATCTGCTCGCGGCGAGCGCACATCAAGTCCAAATAGTTATCCATTGCCAATCGCCTCCGCTGACAGCCAAACAAGTAGTCCCATGCTAACGCAAGAGCGCGGCCCCGCATGTGCAAGGCCGCGCTCACTTAGGTATTTACAATCTTTCGACGAACGGGGTTACTTACTCCTCGTCGTCCTCGCCATCGTCCTCATCCTCAAGATGATCGAGCAGGTAGCGAAGACCCTCGCTGACCTCGTTAACGGGCACCTTGGCAACGTAGCGTGCATCGACGGCGGGCCTAATGATAACACCCTCGCCCGAAGGCACGCGCATGCTCTCGAGCTCATCCTCATCAGTGCAGGCGATATCACCGGCAGTCATACGCTGTCCGGTCAACAGGAAGGTCAGACGGCAGGCGGCATCGATGGAAATCGAGGCGATGCGATCGAGATAGCGCGATACCATGATGGCGCGGCGCAGGTCGTCATAGTTGCTGTCGTCGTCCATAAAATCGCCCGTGTCCATGCGGTTAAAGGTGCGGAAGAACTTCTCGTAGGCGGCGTGCACTGGCTCGTCCTCGACGGCCAAGTTGCAGATGATGGACATGTCGTTGGTGACGAGCGCAGAAAGCGAAGAGCCCAGCACCTGGTAGACGGCCTCAGCCTCGGCCTCGACCGTGCCGACAAGCTCCTTGGGCAGCGAGATGTCGGCCTTGATCATATGACGCGTGGCGCGGCAAATCTGGCGAACCTTATCGGTCATGCGCTGCAGGTTAAAGTCGACGTAGATGATCGTCTGCAACAAGCGGAAGTCGGAGGCGACCGGTGACTGCGTGGCAATCAGGTTGTAGCAGACGGCCTCCAGGTTGGCGCAGCGTGCGTCAATCGAAAGCGTGCGCTTCTTGGTCTTGGTGGCGAGCTTGCGGTCGTCGGTCACATAGGCCTTCACGGCATCGTGGAGGGCCAGATCGACGGCCTCGTAGATGCTCAGCATCTCGTGACGGGCCTCGATGAGCTGACGGGAAAACAGTTTGCGCATGGTTCACTCCAATCAGTTGGGTGCGGTCATGCCGCCCGCACAGTGAATACGCACCGGACCAGATCCGATCGGCTTGGGACTAGTCGCACCGATCAGCCAAAGCGGCCGGTGATATAGTCTTCCGTCCGCGAGTCCACCGGGCTGGTGAAGATCGCGTCGGTTTGACCATACTCGATGAGCGTAGCGGGCTCGCCGGCAACTTCCTGCAAGAAGAATGCGGTGTAGTCGCTAATGCGAGCTGCCTGCTGCATTGAATGCGTGACGATGATGATCGTCATCTCGGGCGCCAGCTCGGCCATCAGATCCTCGACCTTAGAGACGGACGTGGGGTCGATGGCGGAGCAGGGCTCGTCCATCAGAAGGACATCGGGTTGCACCGCAAGCACGCGCGCGATGCACAGACGCTGCTGCTGACCGCCCGAGAGCGCCAAACCATCCTTGTTGAGCTGATTGGATACCTCTTTCCAGAGGTTGGCGCGCTTGAGCGATTCTTCCACGATGTCATCGAGGTCACTTTTGCTAGTCACGCCCTGCAGACGAGGGCCAAAGGCGACATTCTCGTAGATGGATTTGGGAAACGGATTGGGCTGCTGAAAGATCATGCCCACGCGGCGACGGAGGTCGACCGGGTCGACACCCTCGGCATAGATATCGTTGCCGTCGAGCGTCATGGTGCCCTCGACGCGCGTACCCTCGATCAGGTCATTCATGCGGTTGATGCAGCGCAAAAACGTCGACTTGCCGCAGCCCGAAGGGCCAATGAAGGAGGTGATGGCGTTTTTGGCGATGTTGAGGTCAAGCCCCGTCAGCGCATGAAAGTCACCGTACCAAAAGTTGAAATCCTTGGCCGTAATGGCCGCTTGCTCCAACGCGGGAGCGGACTGATAAACGGACATGGGACTCCTTAACTAGCGACGCTTACGCGACAGGAAGCGCGCAAACAGGTTGAAGGCCAAAATGATCACCATCAGCAAGAGCGCAGTGCCGTAGGCTGCGTTC